>DASWOO010000724.1:0-5565 GCA_036404335.1 Kofleriaceae bacterium | reverse complement strand
GCTCGGCATAGCAGCCGCCGATCCCGCTGCCGACCTCGCGACCGGCCCTGCCGACCGGCATGTAGCCGGTGACGGTCCAGCCCGAGACCTGGAGCTCCGGGCTGACCGTGGCGTTCTCGAGGTCGGGCTCGTAGATCGCCGTGCGGGTGTCGCGCTCGCTGTCCTCGATCGCGAGCTCGAGCGTGTGATCGTCGAGCGGGAACCGGCGCAGGTCCCAGAACTTGGTCACCGTCGCGAGCACGCGGCACGACGCGTAGTTCTGGCCGCCGATCGGCCGCTTGACCACGCCGGTCTTCGACGTGATCCGGCCGTTGGCCAGCTCGAAGGTCTCGAGCGGCTTGACGTCGTCGCCCTGCCAGCGAAACCAGATGTAGAAGTCGACGCTGAACTGGCTGTTCTTGATGTCGATGCCGTAGACGTGGTTGACGTAGATCCCGACGGCGATCTTGGTCGGCGCGGCCGGCGCGGCGGCGGCGGCCGCGGCCTCGGTCGCCGGGCTCGGCTCCGCGCGCGCGGGACCTGCGAGCACGGCGAGCGCCACGAGGATCGCGAACGAGCATCTCTGGATCATCGCTAGTGGGCTTTCATCACGAAGAAGGCCAGCAGGCCGAAATAACCGATCGCGATGACGGGCAGCGCCCAGCGATCGACCTTGTGCGCGCGCTCGAGCTGCTCGGCGTGGACCAGCCGGTTCGCCGCGATGCAGCAGAACGTCACGGCGAGGATCGTCGCGTAGCTGAGGATGTAGATCTTGTCGAGCAGCAGCAGCGAGCCGGTCGGCGGCAGCTCGGTCGCCGCGGTGATCTGCAGCGCGACCGCCGAGATCAGCGCGGTGATCGTCAGGCACAGCCGGGCGTCGATATCGATCGGCTGGCAGAAGAACGCGCCGAACGTAATCAGCAGGATCAGCGCGATCGGGATCACCGTCTTGGACACGATGCCGACCACCGGGCGGTCGATGTGGACCGTGAACTCGACCCGCGAGTAGCGCTCGCTATCGGCGTTCGACCGGGTGTCGCCGAACGTGGTGGCGAACCGGGTCTCGCCGAGCTCGGCATGGAGCGCGCCGAGGGTCCAGCCCGGGACCGATAGGTCCGGCCGGATCGCGCTGCCCGCGACGTCGATGTCGTGGACCAGCTCCCACGACCGGCGCTTGGCGTCCTCGATCGACAGCGTGATGTCGTGGTTGTCGAACGGATAGCGCGCGAGCGGGAACGGATGGCCGAACCGGCCGTAGATGTGGAAGGTCTGCAGCTTGTGGCCGTCGGGCATGACCTCGGGCCGCGGCGCGCCGGCCTCGTCGGTGTAGATCGGGATCTGCGACAGGTCGGTGACGTTGACCGCGTTGGTGATCTGGTAGGTCAGCGTGGGATCGGCGTCGCCGGTCCAGCGGAACCACAGATACAGCTCGGCGGTGAACGAGTTCGACTTGATATCGATCTCGGAGATGTTCTGCAGGTACAGCCCGACCGTGACGTGCTGGGCCGGGCCGCCTGCCGGTGCCGGCGGCGTGGTCGGCGCGACCTGGGCGTGCGGGATCGCGGGCACCGGCACCGGAGGATCCGCGCGGACGCCCGTGCGCGCCCACAGCACCACGGCGAGCGCCGCCACCGGGACGACGAGCGCCAGCAACCTCGTGCGCTTCTTGGATCTCACCGAGCTCGCTTCCTGGCCGCGGAGTGGATCTCACCGCGGCGCCCGGGGCATTTTACGCAGGTCACGGCAGGGATGGGTGGGCGAGCCGCGACGCGATTTGCAGGAAATCGTCCGGCCCCGGTCCCGGGTTATGCTGCCGGCGTGACGATCACCCGTGCATCCTCGGCCGAGGCCGCCGCCGCCCTCGCGCTCGTCGAGGCGCTCCAGCGCCGCATGGTCGAGGCGATGCAGGCGATCGGCGGCGAGGCGTTCGCGGCCACGAGCTGGGCGCGCGACGGCGGCCGCCACGGCGGCGGCACCCGGCTGGGCACCGGCGGCACCGCCGTGTTCGACCGCGCGAGCGTGAACGTGTCGCAGGTCCATTACGACGACGAGCCCGGCAAGCAGCTCGCGTCGGCGACCGCGCTGTCGACGATCATCCACCCGGCGCACCCGCGCGCGCCGTCGCTGCACCTGCACGTCAGCTGGACGGCGATGCGCCATGCGGCGAGCTACTGGCGCGTGATGGCCGACCTGAACCCGGCGATCCCCGATCCGGCGGCGACCGCGGCGTTCGTCGACCGGCTCCAGGCCGCGGCGCCGGCGGAGTACGCCGAGGCCGCCGCGCAGGGCGATCGCTACTTCTGGATCCCCGCGCTCGCCCGCCACCGCGGCGTGGCGCACTTCTACCTCGAGGGTTACCACACCGACTCGTTCGACGCCGACGCGGCGCTCGCCCGCGCGATCGGCGAGGCCGCGATCGACACCTACGCCGGCCTGGTCCGCGGCGCGCTGGCGACGCACGGCGCGCCGACCGCCGCCGACCGCGCGCGCCAGCTGGCCTATCACACGACCTATCTGTTCCAGGTCCTGACCCTCGACCGCGGCACGACGTCGGGCCTGCTGGTCCACGACCAGAACGACGTCGGGATCCTCGGCTCGCTGCCGTCGCACGTCGATCGCGCGCTGCTCGCGTCGTGGGCGGACCGCGTGCCCGCCGCGCAGACCGCGCTGGTCCACGCGCTGGTCGAGGCGATCCCGCCGGCGCCGGGCGCAAGCCCGATCGAGCCCGCGACCAAGCAGGCGCTGGCCGCGGTCGTCCGCCGGTTCTATCGCGAGCACCCCGAGGCGCTCGCGCTGCAGGCGTCGGGCGACGTCATCCCGCCGACCGTCGCCAACCACCGCTGACTACAGCTCGAACACCGGGCGGATCTCCAGCACGGCGTCCTCGCCGGGGTGCGGGTCCGGGCAGCGGCGCGCCCACTCGACCGCCTCCTCCATCGACCGGACCTGCCAGATCCAGTAGCCGGCGACCAGCTCCTTGGTCTCGGCGAACGGCCCGTCGACGACCTTACGCGAGCTGCCCGAGAACAGGACCCGCTTGCCGGTCGAGCTGGCCTGCAGGCCGTCGCCGGACAATAGGATGCCGGCCTTGATCAGCTCCTCGTTGAACGCGCCCATCTCGGCGAGCATCTGCTCGCTCGGCACGCCGCCGGCTTCGCTGGTGCTCGTGGCTTTGACAATGACCATGACTTTCATGTACTGGACCGACGAACGAGCCTGGACCAGATCGACACGCCGGATCAACTTTTGTCAGCCCCCTGGGCGATTCTCCCGCGATGGAAGACGACTTCTCAGATCCGCGGCGATGGGTCAAGTCGGGCTGGATCGCGCGCATCCTCAAGAACGAGAACGATGAGGGCTGGGCGGTGTCGATGACGCGCGCCGGCGACGCCGAGCCGGTGCTGGTCAGCCCGTGGACGATGGGCCGCGACAAGGTGAACCCCAAGCCGATCGACCACTCGGGCTTCGCGACGTTGCTCAAGGGCGCCAATGACGTGCTGCGGCGCCACGAGGCCGCGCTGCACGCCAAGCTCCACCGCTCGTTCACGTGCCAGAGCGAGACCGGCCAGCGGCTGCGCGCCGACTTCGACATCCAGCCGGATGAAGACGATCCGCACGCGATCCTGTCCGTAGTTGACGAGGCGACCGGCGCGGTCCTCCGCTCGGGCCGCGCCAGCCCGGCATTCAAGCTGAACGAGAAGGCCGTGCAGCGCTTCCTGCGAACCGGCGACGCGTAGCTGGTATCGTGCGCCCGTGCGTACCCTCACTGCGTTCTTTCTCGCCCTGTTCGTCCTCGGTTGTGGTGCCCGGCAGTCCGGCTCGTCGGAGGAGTTCAGCCCGCTGGTCAACGGCCTGCACGGCCGGCTGATCCTCAGCGGCGCCGGGCCGTTCACCGTCGACCTCGAGCTCGAGAACCTCGGCACCACGCCGCTCCACG
The DNA here is from genome assembly GCA_036404335.1 of Kofleriaceae bacterium. Classification (GTDB taxonomy): domain Bacteria; phylum Myxococcota_A; class Polyangia; order Haliangiales; family Haliangiaceae; genus JABFXX01. The sequence goes on along the minus strand of DASWOO010000724.1, from coordinate 1,649 downwards.
TCTCGGTCGCCGACCCGACCTCGGTCTCGGCCAGCCTGACCGACAGCGCCGGCAAGGGCGTCCCGCCGACCGGCAACTACCCCGCCGCCCAGGTCGCGGCCCAGATCATCGAGATCCCGCCGGCGGGCCGCCACCGCCACACGGTCAGCACCGTGCAGGCCGACGCGACGCTGGCGCTCGGCGGCTCGACCTGGAAGCTGTCGCGCGGCGGCCGCTACCAGCTGATCGCGACCTGGGCGAGCCGGGTCGACGGCGGCGAGACCCCGTGGACCGGCACGCTGCAGCTGCCGGCCGTGACGATCAACTCGTTCTGAGCGCCGCTTAGGCGCTCAGCGGCGCTTGGGCGGGACGGGCACGATCGGGCTGACGTCCGACGGGCCCGGCTGCGCCCCACCCTTCAGCGACTCCATCTCGGAGGGCCGCAGCGGGCGGATCTCGAGATCATCGGGCTCGGTCTCCGGCTTCGGGTCACGATCCTTGGAACGTCGCGACATCGGGGTTCAGCATACAATAGCGGCTATTCTCACCGGTGCCAACCAGGACGCGCTATCCTGGGGACTGATGCTTCTAGATCTCGGGGGCACGATCCGGGCACGACCGCCGAGCGAGACCTTGGCGCGCCTCAAACCGCTGTTGCCGGTCTTCGGGATCACCCGCGTGGTGGCCCAGGAGGGCCTCGGCGACTGCAAGATCCCGGTATCGATCAGCTGCCGGCCGAACAGTCGGTTCCTGTCGACCAGCCAGGGCAAGGGCCTGACCCGCGAGCTCGCCGACATCTCGGCGATCATGGAGTCGGTCGAGACGTTCCACGCCGAGCGGCTGCCGCCGTGCGACCTGAGCGCGAGCGTGAACGAGCTCCGCCAGTCGGGGCGCAAGTTCCTCGAGCCCGGCACCCTGGCGTCGATGCCCGGCCCCGAGTTCCGGGTCGACGACCTGCCGATCGAATGGCTCACGCTGGTCCACCTGGCGAACGGCGAGCCGGTGCTGGTGCCGCGGACGTTCCTGAGCATGAACCAGACGGCGCCGCGCACCGAGGTCGCGACGTGGTCGCTGTTCGTCAGCACCAACGGGCTGGCCTCGGGCAACACGCTCGAGGAGGCGCTGCTGCACGGCCTGCTCGAGCTGATCGAGCGCCACTGCATGTACGACCATCGCTACCTGTTCTCGAACGAGGAGCGGCTCGACCGGCGCGTGATCGTCGACAGCCTGCGGGTCAGCCCGCACCTCGACGAGCTGCTGAACCGGCTCGACCAGGCCGACATGTCGCTGTCGGTGCGGTCGATCCACGGCCCGCTCGGGATCCCCGGGTTCACGGCGTTCGTCCGGTCGCGCGATCCGTCGGACCGGACGCCCGGCGTCGGCTGCGGCACGCACTTCGTGCCCGAGATCGCGGTGTCACGCGCGATCACCGAGGCGGTGCAGAGCCGGATCACGTTCATCAGCGGCTCGCGCGACGACGCGTACCCCTGGCACTACCACGGCCTCGATCCGGGCACCCAGGCCCGGACGCTGCTCGACGAGAACGTCCCGTGCCGGCTGAGCCTGGCCGACGTGCCGCGCCCGCCGCGGTTCACGTCGTTCAGCGAGGCCCTGACCTGGACGCGCGGGCGGCTGGAGCAGGAGGGGTTCCACGACACCTGCTACTTCAA
>DASWOO010000723.1:0-5515 GCA_036404335.1 Kofleriaceae bacterium | reverse complement strand
ATCTTGCCGTGATCGACCGAGACCTCTGCGACCTGGGCGACGATGCTGCCGAACGACTCGTGGATCGCCAGGCCGCGCGCGCGTCCCGGCGGCGGCGGAGAGCTCCACCCGGCCTTGTCGGCCGCGGCCTGGAGCAGCAGCGCGTTGCGCGGCTTGTCCTTGAGCAGCGCCAGGCGATAGGCGAGCGGATCCTGGCTGGCGGCGTGCGCCGCCTCGTCGATCATGCTCTCCATCGCGAACGCGGTGTGGGTGTTGCCGACCGAGCGCCACCACTGGACCGGTACCGCCGTCCTAGGCGAGTGCATCGACACGCGCACCGCGCTGGTGCCCTCGAGGTACGGCGACTCGGCGAGGCCCTCGACCGACGTGCCGTCGATGCCGTGCTTGAGCAGCATCGGCTCGAACGGCGTGCCGGCGATGATCGACTGGCCGACGACGACGTGGTCCCACGCGACCGGCTTGCCCTTCTCGTCGAGCGCGGTGCGGATGCGGTGGACGTACGACGGCCGGTAGTAGCCGCCGCGCATGTCGTCCTCGCGGGTCCACACGACCTTGACCGGCACGCCGGCGGCCTTGGCGACCATCACGGCCTCGCCGACGAAGTCCGACGCCGGGTTGGCGCGCCGGCCGAAGCCGCCGCCGAGGAACGTGGTGTGGATGTCGACCTGCTCGGGCTTGAACCCGAGGATCTTGGCGGCCGCGGCCTGATCACCGGTCTGGAACTGCGTGCCGGTCCAGATCTCGCACTTGTCGCCGGCGATCTTGACCGTGCAGTTGAGCGGCTCCATCGGCGCGTGCGCGAGGTACGGGAAGTCGTACTCGGCTTCGAGCGTGGTCCGGGCCGCCGTCAGCGCCTCGTCGACCTTGCCCTTCTCGCTGACCATCATCCCGGTCTTCTTGGCGGTGGCGCGGAACTCGGCCATCTGCCGGCCGGTGTCGACGCCGCCGCCCTCGGGCGGGGTCCAGTCGACGTGCAGCGCGTCGCGGCCGAGCTTGGCGGCCCAGTAGTGCTTGCCGACCACGGCGACGCCGTTGGCGATCGCGACGACCTTCTCGACGCCGGGGATCTGGAGCGCCGCGGCGCCGTCCCACTTGCCGAGCTTGGCGCCGAACACCGGCGGCCGGGCGACCAGCGCGACCCGCAGGCCGGGGAACTGGACGTCGAGGCCGAAGACCGCCTTGCCGGTGATCTTCTCCGGCGTGTCGAGCCGCTTGACCGGCGTGCCGATGATCTTCCAGTCCTTGGCGTCCTTGAGCTTGACCGTCGCCGGCGGCACGAGCGCCATCGCGGCCTGCGCGACCTTGCCGAACGACACCTGATCCTTGCCGTGGCTGATCACGCCATTGGCGACGCTGCACGCGGCGGGCGAGACCTTCCAGTGCGCGGCCGCGGCGCGGACCAGCATCTCCTTGGCCGTCGCGCCGACCTGGCGGTAGCGATCGAACTCGCTCCACGTCGTCGACGAGCCGCCGGTCATCTGGATGTGGAACGCGGGGCTGGCGTAGATCATCGCCGCGGGCGCGTGCTCGCTGCGGATCTTCGACCAGTCGCACTCGAGCTCCTCGGCGATCACCATCGCCAGGCCGGTCCAGATCCCCTGGCCCATCTCGGAGTGCGCGATCATCACGGTGACGGTGTCGTCGGGCGCGATCCGCAGGAACGAGTTGACCGGCGGCAGCGGCGGGATCGCCGGCCCCTTGGGCGCGGCCTTGACCACGTTGGGGATCTGGAACGAGATCACCAGGCCGGCCGCGCCGGCCAGCGTGTTCCGGATCATCTCGCGCCGGTTCATCACTTGGCACCCCCGTGCGACAGCTTGGCGGCGAGGTGGACCGCGCCGCGGATCCGCTGGTAGGTGCCACAGCGGCAGATGTTGCCCGACATCGCGGCATCGATGTCGTCGTCGGTAGGCTCCGGCTTCTGCGCGAGCAGCGCCACCGCCGTCATGATCTGGCCCGACTGGCAGTAGCCGCACTGCACGACGTCCGCCTCGGCCCACGCGCGCTGCACCGGGTGCGAGCCGTCGGCCGAGATGTCCTCGATCGTGCGGACCTTGCGGCTGCCGACCGTCGATACCGGCGTGATGCACGACCGCACCGGCTGGCCGTCGACGTGGACCGTACAGGCGCCGCATTGCGCCATGCCGCAGCCGTACTTGGTCCCCGTGAGGCCGAGCACGTCGCGGATCACCCACAAGAGGGGCATATCCGGCGTGGCATCGACATCTTGAACCTTGCCGTTAATGTCGAGCTTCATGACGTTACCTTTCCGTGTCGCCAACGTTCTACTCCGTGGGCCCGATGGTCAAGTACCCCATAGCCCCCCATTCGGGTGGGGGCGGCAGATCAGCGGGCATCGCAGGCGAACGCTGTGTTTCGGTTGGCGCGATTCCGATTAGACTGCGGTCGTGAGCCGCCTCGACGACATCATCCGACGCAACCAGCCCAACGGCCGGCCGCGCGAGCGCGTGGTGGTCTCGATGGTGTTCGGCGCGATCATCCTGCTGGTGATCGGCCTGATGGTGTTCACCAACCTGGGCGCGCCGCCGGTCCCCGAGCCGTCCGCCGCCGAGCCGGTCGCGCACCCGCATCACGCCGACGGCGTGTTCCTGGGCCGGCCCAGGCCGCGGCCGGCGCCGGCAGCTCCCGCGAAGTAGCCGCGTGTTACCGTGGCGGCCACGATGGACCGCATCGATCTGCTCAAGACCATCTCGCTGTTCGAGTCGCTCGAGCCCGATGACCTGGCGGCGCTGGCGAACAAGCTGCGCGAGGTCCACTGCGAGGCGGGCCACACCGTGTTCAGCCAGGGCGACGAGGGCGACGCGGTCTACCTGATCGAGGACGGCGGCGTCGACATCATCGCCGGCACCGGCAAGCACCAGGTGGTGCTGACCTCGCTGTTCAAGCAGCAGTACTTCGGCGAGCTGTCGCTGCTCGACGGCGCGCCGCGCTCGGCGACCGCCACGACCAACCGCGACTCGCACATGCTGGCGCTCGACCGCGACGACTTCGTCGAGTTCATCAAGGGCCGGCCCGACGCGGCGCTGTCGATCATGCACGAGGTCGGCGAGCGGATCCGCGCGACCAACGAGCTGATGACCCGCACGGTGACCCGCAACGTGCTCGAGGAAGAGCACCAGAAGCTGACGATGGGCCAGCGGGTGGCCGACGCGGTCGCCGCGTTCGGCGGCAGCTGGCCGTTCATCTTCCTGTTCGGCGGATTCATGGCGCTGTGGATGCTGTGGAACTCGGTGTTCAGCGCGCCGCTGGCGTTCGACCCGCTGCCGTTCATGTTCCTGAACCTGTTCTTGTCGACGCTGGCCGCGCTGCAGGCGCCGATCATCATGATGAGTCAGAACCGCCAGTCGACCAAGGACAAGGCGCTCGCGGTCAACGATTTCCAGGTCAACCTGAAGAACGAGATGTCGATCGACAAGATGGTGCGCAGCCAGGTCGAGATCCTTCAGCGGCTGACCTCGCTCGAGCAGCGGCTGGCGCCGCGCCACGATGCACCCCGCGCCGGCGAGACACCCAAGGCGTAGCCCGCTGCGCGGATCGCGCCGCAGAACTGATGACGGTTGGTGGCAGTGATTGGGATTTTCGCGGCGAGCCAGTCGCGCGATCGGCGCAATTCGCGGGGTTGTCGCGACGGACCGGAGCTTGCTTCGGCTCGTGGCTACCCATGGAACTACCGATGATGCCGATTCGAATGGTCGCCCGCCGCGCACGTCGCGTGACGGCGGCCATGACGCTGGGCGGATGGCTGGTGATCTGCGCCGCGAGCGCGTGCGCTCAGCCCGACGACGATCGCGAGGACGAGGCCGCCGCGCAGGCGGTGTCCGGCACGGTCCCCGTCGGGACCGTCCTGCAGGCCACCCAGGACGCCAAGCTGCGGGCGACGCCGGGCGGCACGATCCTCGCTAGCATCGCCACCGGTGACACGGCGACCGTGATCGCGCCGGACCCGAACAGTGGCTATTACCAAGCGGCCTATCAGGGCCAGCAAGGCTGGGTGTTCGGCGCGTTCTTCACCGCGCAGACCGCCTCAGCGGCGCCGTCGCGCTGGGCGTTCGCCAACTCCGGGCTCGACGGCGCGGGGTTTCAGAACGTGATCGCCGCCAGCCCGTTCCGCGACGCGAACGGCAAGCGGCCGATCATCGTCGGCGCCGACATCGCCGGCGTGCACCGCACGCTCGACGGCGGCCGGAGCTGGCTGCCATCCAACCGCGGCCTGGGCGATCCGCACGTCGCGAGCCTGATGTTCTCCGACGCGGTCGCCGGCAAGGTCTACGCCGCGACCGACAGCGCGATCGCGGTGTCCACCGACTTCGGCGTGACCTGGACCCGGCGCGCCGGCGCGGTCGACTTCGATGCCAACGGCAGTTATCTGGTCACCGGCAGCGGCGAGCACCCGCGGCCGACCGGCGCCCTGCTCGCCCAGGTCACCTCCGGCACGACCAAGTACCTGTGGGCGGCGACCGCCACCCAGGGCCTCAAGCGCTCGGTCAACGACGGCGCGAGCTTCGATGCCGTGGCGCTCGCCGGCGAGCACCTGCGCTCGGTCGCCGTGGATCCCGCCAACCCCGATCGGCTGTACGTCGCGGTCGCGCACAAGGGCCTCTACGTCAGCAGCAACGCGCGCGGCGCGATGACGTTCACGCTCGCCGCCGGCTCGCCCGACATCCCGGAGGAGCTGAGCTTCGTCCATGGCAAGCTCTACGTCGCCGCCCACGCCGCCGGCCTGTTCATGTACGACGGCAGCTGGCACCCGCTCAACACCGGCATTCCCGCCGGCGCGCTGTGGGAGTCGATCACCGGCCGCGTCGACAGCGCGGGCAACACCGTCCTGTACGCCGGCTGCGCCATCGTCCAGGGCGGCAAGGCCGTGATGAAGTCGACCAACGGCGGCGCGACCTGGACCGCGATCAGCACGGGCAGCGGCGTGACGGTCGGCTCGACGCTGTTCGGCTCCAGCCTGACCTGGTGGGCGAGCGACTCGTCGTATCTGCGGTTCGCCGCGCCGAGCTACGTGGCCTCGCAGATCCTGATCGATCCCGATGACGCCAACGGCCTGTTGGTCGCCGGCCGCGGCGGCGTCTGGCACGGCGAGCAGAGCGGCACCGCGACCGCCTGGCTACCGGCGCATCACGGCCTGGTCGTGACCGTCAACATGATCACCGTGGCCGATCCCAGGCTGCCGGCCCGGGTCTACATCGGCAGCATGGACTACACGTTCCTGGGCTCGCAGGATCACGCCACCACGATCCAGCGCTCGGTGCCCGATGGCGCGCCGACCACCGGCGACGTGATCGCGCTCGATCCCGACACCGCCGCCGGCCAGCCATCGACGGTGTTCCTCGGCGCGAGCGAGCGCGGTGACAACACCGGGGTCGGCGCCGTGTGGTCGAGCGTCGATCCGTTCGCGGGCACCGGCAACTGGCAATCCGAAGGCCTGCCGGTCGCCGACGACGTCATCGCGCTCGGCGTCGGCCATGCCTCGGTCGGCGGCACCCGC
>DASWOO010000722.1:0-5038 GCA_036404335.1 Kofleriaceae bacterium | reverse complement strand
CGGCCATCTTCTGGCCCTTGGACACGATGCCGAACTCGGCGGCCTGCTTGATCGCGTTGATCGTGTCGCCGCCGGCGTTGGCCAGGCCGATGATCTTGGCCTTGGAGTTCTGCGCCTGGAGCAGGAACGACGAGAAGTCCGACGCGTTCTGCGGGTGCTTGACCTCGCCGAGCACCTTGCCGCCGCTGGCCTCGACGACCTTGGCGGTGTCGCGCTCGAGCGCGGCGCCGAACGCGTAGTCCGCGGTGACGAAGAACCAGCTATCCCCGCCGTTCTTGACGACCTCGCGGCCGGTCGTGTTGGCCAGCGCCCAGGTGTCGTAGGTCCACTGGATGGTGTTGGGCGAGCACGCCTTGCCGGTCAGGTCCGAGCTGCCGGGGCCCGAGCCGAGGAACACCTTGTTCTTGTCCTTGGTGATCGCGCTGACCGCGAGCGCGACCTGCGACGACGGCACGTCGACGATCACGTCGACGCCCTTGGTGTCGTACCACTCGCGCGCGACCGTTGAGCCGGTCTCGGCCTTGTTCTGGTGATCGGCCGTGACGATCTCGATCGGCAGCCCGGCGATCTTGCCGCCGACCTCGTCGACCGCCATCTGCGCCGCGAGCACCGAGCCCTGGCCGGCGAGGTCCGAGTACAGGCCGGACATGTCGGTCAGCACGCCGATCACGATCTTCTTCTCGCCGCTCGCCGCCGGGGGCGCCCCGCCGCTCGCCGCGCCGGACCCGGCGCTACCGCCGCCCGCGCCGTTGTCCTTCTTGCACGCGGCCGCGCTACACAGCATCGCGGCGCACAGCGCCAGCATCTGGTTTCGCCTGGACAGAATCGAAATCGCGGTCATCGCAGCTCCTTGTCTTAGACACCTAGGTACACGCGCAGGCGGCCCATGCTCGACTCGAGCTCGGCGGCGGGGACCATGTCGACGACCTTGCCGTGCTCGACGATGTAGTGCCGGTCTGCCACCGACTGGGCGAACTGGATGCTCTGCTCGACCAGCATGATCGTGAACCCGGCCGCCTTGAGCTTGCGGATGGTCGCGCCGATCTGCTGGACGATCACCGGGGCGAGTCCCTCGGTCGGCTCGTCGAACATCAGGAACCGCGCGCCGGTGCGCAGGATCCGGCCGATCGCGAGCATCTGCTGCTCGCCGCCCGACAGCTTGGTGCCGGGGCTCTTGATCCGGGTCTTGAGGTTCGGGAACAGCTCGAAGATCTCGTCGACCGACAGCCCGCCTGGCTTGACCACCGGCGGCAGCATGAGGTTTTCCTGGACGTTGAGGCTGGCGAAGATGCCGCGCTCCTCGGGGCAGATCTCGATGCCGAGCCGGGCGATCTTGTTCGACGGCAGCTTGCTGATCTCGGTGCCCTCGAACTTCACGCTGCCCGAGCGCTTGCCGACCATGCCCATGATCGACTTGAGCGTCGTGGTCTTGCCGGCGCCGTTGCGGCCGAGCAAGGTCACCAGCTCGCCGGCCCGGACCTCGAGGCTCATGCCGTGCAGCACGTGCGACTCGCCGTACCAGGCGTTGAGGTTCGACACCTCGAGGATCGGCTTGGCGTCAGCCATGCGCGCCTCCCGCGGCGCCCATGTACGCCTGGATGACCTCGGGGTTCTTCGACACCGTCGCGTAGTCGCCCTCGGCGAGGATCTCGCCGCGCGCGAGCACGGTGATCCGATCGCACAGGTCCGACACCACGCTCAGGTTGTGCTCGACCATGATGATCGTGCGGCCAGGCGAGATCTTCTTGATCAGCGCGGCGATCCGGCCGACGTCCTCGTGGCCCATGCCCGACATCGGCTCGTCGAGCAGCATCGTCTCGGGATCGAGCGCCAGGGTCGTGGCGATCTCGAGCGCGCGCTTGCGGCCGTACGACAGCTCGACCGCGCGGGTGTCGGCGAACGCCGACAGCCCGACCGCCTCGAGCAGCTCGCGGGCGCGCGGATGGTAATCCTCGAGCACCGCCGCCGAGCGCCAGAAGTCGAACGACCGGCCGCGCGCGCGCTGCAGCGCGATCCGCACGTTCTCGCGCGCGGTCAGGTGCGGGAACACCGCCGAGATCTGGAACGAGCGCACGAGGCCGAGCCGCGTCACCTGCGCCGGCTTGTACGACGTGATGTCGATGCCCTTGTAGATGATGGTCCCGGCGGTCGGGCGCAGGAACTTGGTCAACAGATTGAAGCACGTCGTCTTGCCGGCGCCGTTGGGGCCGATCAGCGCGTGGATCGAGTGCTTGCGGATCTTGAGATCGACGGACTTGACCGCCGTGAAGCCGCGGAAGTCCTTGGTCAGGCCCTTGGTGTGAAGAATGTGCTCGTCGCTCGTCATGGCACGATGCGCCCGATGGGCCCCGCGTGATCGAGATAAGCGATCACGCGGTCACGGTACTCCGTTTCACGGCAAGTGTGCGGCGGAAGCACGCGATGTTTACGGTGGAATGGCTATGGGAATATCTGTCGCGTCAGGCGCGACGCGGCTCGCTGGACGTCGTCGCGTCACCGGCGACGCGGATGCCGCACCGCACCGTGAAGCGCGTGCAGCCCACAGGCGTGTAGTCTGCGGGCGATATCGATCTCGTCTTGCTGATCGATGCCGCCTGTCGAAGATCCGACGTGGTCCCGGCTCACACTGTGGTGTTGGCGTAACAACCGGCCATCGAGCGAAGTCCCGAGAATCCGTCGAATTTGCGCTGGAACACCGGTTGCTGAGCCGTGACTCGTGATCCGCTCCGTCATCTCGCTCGTCACGACCTCGGCGCTGCTCGCCACCGGCTGTTCGTCCGCCGGCCGGCCCTGGCCGGCGCGCCCCGAGGCGCTCGCCAGCCACACGTTGAGCCAGGTCTCGACGATCGACGTGCTGCCGCTCGATCTGCAGCTGTGGGCCCAGCCCGACTACAACATCGATCTGGCGCACCTGCGCGAGGGCACCGAGGACAGCATTCGCAATGTCGCGCTGCAGGCGCTGGTGCAGCGCAGCTATGCGGTCGGCGCGGTGATCGACTGGAACGGCGATTACGCCGGTGGGAATGCGATGTCGCCCCCCGAGGTCGAGGCGACGGCTGCGGCGCTGTCGCGCTACGGCGCGCTCGCCGGCCAGCACCCGGCCGAGCTGCCGCCGCCGTCCTTGCCGGTGCGGCTCGGGGGCGCGACCGGCGCCGACGCGACGCTGTACGTCGGCGGCTGGGGCTATGTCGCGAAGCCCGCCGATCACTCGACTGCCAACAAGGTGCTCGAGGGCGTCGTGATCGGCCTCGTGGTCCTCACCGTGGTCGTCGCGGTCGTCGCCATGCTCGGCGGCCACGGCGGCGGCGGTGGCGGGCATGCCGCCGGCAGCGTCGCGCACGCCGGGGCTGGCGCCGCGCACGCCGGCGCGCACGTCGGGGCCGGCGTCATGCACGCCGGCGGTCACCCGACCGGCGGCGCCAACATCGGCGGCGGGATCAGCGGCGGCGGGATCTCTGGTGGCGGCGGCGGCACCCAGGTCGGCGGCGCGCAGATCCGGCTGAGCCGCCACCTGTTCACCGCGAGCCGCGGCGCCGGCGTCCACGGCCCGCGCCTGGCCCGCCAGGTCGCCGACGCGATCGGCAACACCGCGCAGCTCGCGATGGGGACCGACTGGGGCGAAGATCCGACGCTGCCCGACAGCGGCGACGCCTCGCAGCTCTACCTCGAGATGACGCTCGTCGATAACCACACCGGCCAGACGCTGTGGCACGCCCGCCAGATCTTCCCGGCCGACGCGACCAGCGCGGCCGACACCGCGCGCGCCACCAAGCTCATGCTCGCCCGCCTGCCCGACCGCAGCGCGGTCCCGCCGGGCTACGACCTGGGCGGCAGGTAGCCGTCGCGGCGATCGTTGCCGCGCGCGGTCGGCCACGCCATGCAGTTGTTCGACGAGCCGGGCACCTTGTAGACCAGCACCGACTTCTGCTTGTCGACGGCGTCCTTGAGCGACACCACGATGTCGAGGCTGCCGTCGCCATCGACGTCCGCGATCGTCGGCACCGGCATCGCGCCGCGGCCGCCGAGCGCGACCCGCTGCAGCTCGTTGCCCGCGGCGTCGAGGACGACCAGGTCGCCGCCCTTGGGGCCGTAGGTCGTGAACACGATCTCGGGCACGCCATCGCCGGACAGATCGGCGATGACCACGCCGCTGGTCCAGGTCGTCGCGTCGGAGGTGTACTTGCGGGTCCACAGCGGCTTGGCGTGGGCGTCGACCGCGTGGATCGCGCCGTCGAACCCGGCGAACACCATCTCGAGCCCGGTGTGCGACGGATCGAGGTCGGCGATCGCGACCTGGTTGGTGATGCCGACGATGTTGTCGCTGTCCTCGCTGTCCCACAGGCCGCCGAGGTAGCTCGGGAACAGCGGCGGCACGATCCACTCGGCCGGCCGCGTGCCGTCGTGGTGCGCCACGAACAGGCCGACGCCTTGCTCGCGCTCGTCCTGCGCCACGTTCTGGATCGAGCCGAGCGAGATCAGCTCGGCGGTGCCGTCGCCGTCGAGGTCGGCGATCGACGGCGCGGTGTTGGTGAAGTGGGCCTGGAGGTCGGTGTCCAGGCCGCCGACGCCCGCCTGGGCCAGCGCGTAGTCGACCATCCAGCGGATGCCCGCGAACTTGACGTTCTTCTTGTAGATCGACGCCGCGCCAAACGCGCCGCCGGTGCCGCTGTGCAGCGACATGTACGCGTTGTCCTGGCTGACGAACACGTCGACCTGATGATCGCCGTCGACGTCGCCGAGCGCGATGTTCTGATCGTAGCCGCCGGTGATGTAGCAGGTCGTCGACGTGCAGCCCGACGTCCCGCTGCCGTTCGGCGGGAAGCCGTGGACCATGCTGCCTTCGTTGTAGATCGCGACCACGCTGTCACGCGGATAGCTCTCGGTCGCCGGCGTGGTCGTCGTCGCGATTAGCTCGAGGTTGCCGTCGGCGTCGATGTCGCCGGCCGCGAGCCCGCGCATCTCGTCCTGCCACTTGAACGGGAACCCCGGCAGCTCCTTGCCGGTGGCGTCGAGCAGGTGGACCTCGCCGCGCGACGCG
>DASWOO010000721.1:0-1549 GCA_036404335.1 Kofleriaceae bacterium | reverse complement strand
GCACCCGCCGCTCGTCGAGTGGCTGCTGACCCGCTCGTGGCGCTACGAGGGCGCCGCGTTCCTCAACCTGGTCTCGCAGGCCAGCCCCCTGGTCGCGATGATCTTCGTCGATCGGCCGTGGCTGCGCGCGTTCTCGGCGTGGTGCTTCGTCATGGAGATCCTCGCGCTGTACGCGATCATGCAGCTCGACGACACCTGCTGGATCCCGCTGGCCGCGGTGTTCATCGACTGGGACCGGCTGTGGGGCTGGCTCCGCCGCCGGCCCGCCGCGCCGGGCACGCCGCAGCGGCCGTCGCGCGCGGCCGCGATCTACCTGATCGGGTTCCTGATCGTCGACGCGATCATCTCGTTCACGCCGGTGATCGATCAGAAGCTGCGGCTGTATCCGTTCTCGCGCTTCCCGATGTTCTCCGGGGTCCGCGCCAAGCAGCCGTACAGCGAGCACCAGGAGTACGAGGTGATCGGCGGCCGGCTCGAGGCCCTCGCCGATCAGCCGATCCCGGCGTTCGTCCAGGATGACCTCGACCGCGACTATTTCATGCGCGGGATCTGGACCGCGCGCGGCGAGGCGCTGCACGAGCGCTGCATCGCGGCGCGGGCCGAGCTGCGCCGGCGCTACCCCGCGCTCGGCGTCCGCGGCATCCGCGTCTACCTGACGCGCTTCGTGGCGCCGGCCTATCCCGGGCCGCCGCACTTCGAGCGCCGCGACCTTCGCGTGCTCGGCGAGCTGCGCGACGACGCGTGGACCGTCGACGACAGCCCGCGGCCGCGGATCACCGAATAATCGCGCTAAGCTCCCCGCGCCATGCTGCGCCACATCCTGCTCCTGCAACAACGCCCCGAGACCACCGACGCCGAGCTCAACGCGTGTCGCGCCGGCCTCGCCTCGCTGGTCGGGACGATCGCCGGCCTCGTCGACTTCCACTGGGGCGCCAACATCGGCCCGCTCGAGCGCCAGGGTGGCTTCACCCACGGCTTCAGCATGGACTTCGCCGACCGCGCCAGCCTCGACGCCTACGGCCCGCACCCGCTGCACGTGCCGATCGCCGCCCGGGTCCGCGCGCTGTTCGATCGGATCGTCGTGTTCGACTTCGAGCTGTAGCTACTGCGGGAACAGGCGGACCGAGTTGGCGCGATCGAGGTTCTCGACGAAGTGGAGCGGCGCAGCCCAGCCCTCGAGCAGCGTCGACTGCTCGCAATTCGAGCCGGTGTAGAACGCGACCTGCGCCTCGCCGGTCTGGTTGTTCTCCACGAGGTGCTTGCCGTACTGGTTGTACAGCTTGTAACAGGCATAGTTGTAATAGGTATTCGTGATGCTGCTGCCCTGGGTGGTCCCGGCGTGAATGCAGACGTGGCCCGACGCGCAAGTGGCATTGGCGTGCGCGGCGGGCTCGTCGATCTCGATCTGGTCGTCGTCGTCGGCGCGCGCCTCGCGGGCGCCCATCACGGCCAGGCAGCCGATCGCCAGCGCGAGCATCGAACCGGTCAGCGAAGATTTCGCAGTGTGCTTCATGGTCATTCCCTCTGACCCGTAGACCGGGCCTGCCGC
>DASWOO010000720.1:0-2516 GCA_036404335.1 Kofleriaceae bacterium | reverse complement strand
ACGCGAACGGCTTCAACCAGCCGGCGGACAAGCTCAAGTTGCGCTATGCGCTCCCGCAGGAAGGCGAGGGCGGCGAGCAGGAAACCGCATCGCCCGCGCCCGGCGCGCCGCGCCTGGTGGTCGAGATGGAGTCGAATCGCTCGACCAAGGCGGCCGCCCACGTCGCTGCCACCGCACCCAAGGCGCCGCCGCCGAAGGTGACGATCGGCAATGGCGACGTGCTGATCGCGGCCATCACCTCGTGCACCAACACATCGAACCCCAGCGTGCTGCTGGCCGCAGTCCTGCTGGCCAAGAAGGCGGTCGAAGCCGGCCTGAAGGTCAAGCCGCACGTCAAGACTTCGCTCGCGCCCGGCTCGCGCATCGTGACCGAATACCTCGAGAAGGCCGGCCTGCTGCCGTACCTCGAGAAGCTCGGTTTCTACCTGGCGGGCTACGGCTGCACGACCTGCATCGGCAACGCTGGCGACCTGGCGCCAGAGATCAACGAGGTCATCACGCAGAACGACCTGATCGGCGCGGCCGTGCTGTCGGGCAACCGCAATTTCGAGGCGCGCATCCACCCGAACATCAAGGCCAACTTCCTGGCGTCGCCGCCGCTGGTGGTCGCCTACGCGATCGCCGGCACCGTGCGCCTCGACCTGATGACCGACCCGATCGGCAAGGATCAGCAGGGCAAGGACGTCTACCTCGGCGACATCTGGCCGACCACCGAGGAAGTCAACGCGCTGCTGTCGTCGGCGATGAACGGCGAGACGTTCCGCAAGCTGTACGGCCAGCTCACGACCGAGGGCGACCTGTGGAGCCAGGTGTCGTCGGCGTCGGGCCAGGTCTACGACTGGCCGCTGTCGACCTATATCGCGGAGCCGCCGTTCTTCAGCGACTTCACGATGGAGCCGGTCGTCGGCAAGCTCGGTGTCTCGGGGGCGCGTGCGCTCGGCGTCTTCGGCGACTCGGTCACGACCGACCACATCTCGCCGGCCGGTTCGATCAAGGACAGCTCGCCTGCGGGCAAGTACCTGATCGACCACAACGTCACGAAGGTCGACTTCAACAGCTACGGCGCGCGCCGCGGCAACCACGAGGTGATGATGCGCGGCACGTTCGCGAACGTGCGCATCAAGAACCTGATGGTGCCGCCCGACGCGAACGGTTCGCGCGTCGAGGGCGGCGTGACGCTCTTCCAGCCGTCGGGCGAGCAGATGGCGATCTACGACGCCGCGATGAAGTACATCGCCGAAGGCACGCCAACGGTCATCTTCGGCGGCGAGGAGTACGGCACCGGCTCGTCGCGCGACTGGGCGGCGAAGGGCACGCAGCTGCTCGGCGTCAAGGCCGTGGTCGCCCGCAGCTTCGAGCGCATCCACCGCTCGAATCTCGTCGGCATGGGCGTGTTGCCGCTGCAGTTCAAGAACGGCGACTCGGCCGAGTCGCTCGGCATCACCGGCGACGAGGTGTTCGACGTCGTGGTCGGCGACGCGCTGAAGCCGCAGATGGACGTGAAGCTCGTGATCGACCGCGACGGCAGCCGCCGCGAGATCACGGTCCTGCTGCGCATCGACACGCCGATCGAGGTCGACTACTACCTCCACGGCGGCATCCTGCCGTTCGTGCTGCGGCAACTGCTCGCCGCCTGACGCGGCGACGCATCGCCGGACCTCTCCCGCCGCGGGGGAGGTCCGTCGGACCGGTCCGGTCCGCCCTTTTGCTATCCTTACGCCCCCTCGCCTCCGCGTCTCGCGGTACGACACCGCCCCCGATCTCGATCGACGGCACCGATCCAGGTCCGCTCCTCATGGCATCCAAACGACCCCGCACGAAGTCCTCCCTCCCCCGGCTCTCGCGGGACGGCGAGCGACTCGCGGCCTTTGCGCAAAGCCTGTCCGCATCGGGTAGCCGCGTCGAGGACCGCTACTGGGACCAGTTGATCGGCGACAACCTGCAGTCGGTCCTCGAGTCGCATGCGGACACCACGATCGACGCGGTCCTCGACCACCTCGACGCCACGTCGCCCGCGAGCTTCGATGCGCTGATCGAGATCGTCGAGACGGAGGCCGAGGCCGCCACGTTGCAGTCCGACGGCGCGGACTGGACCGTGCTGCTCGTCGCCGCGCCGATCCTCGCGTGGTCCAAATACTCGGTGCCGTCCGGACCGATCAAGGCCGACCAGGCGCAGACGCTGGAGACGCAGTTGCGCGCGCATTGCGCGGCGTCCGACACGCGCGTCGCGCTCGCGCCGTACCTGTACTCGATCGACCAGCTGCCGCGCCGTTTCTCGGACGTCCACGCGCTCGCGCGGGCGCTCGGGCAGCGGGCGCTCGGCGCCGGCGAGAAGAAGGCGCCGGGCAAGCGGCTGCCGGAGACGGCGCCGCTGCTGGCGGACACGCGTTACCTGCTGGCCGCATTCGTCGCGAAGGCCGGGGCGCCGCTCTTCCGCTGGCAGGAACAGCCGGACGCGCGTGGCGCCGAGCGTCGCGAGTTCAGTCGCGAGCAGGCGCTCGAGCGCTGGCGCGACC
>DASWOO010000719.1:0-2860 GCA_036404335.1 Kofleriaceae bacterium | reverse complement strand
GGGGCAGGGGCGTGGGCAGCGCGCTGCTGGCGCGGTGCGAGGCGCTGGCGCGGGAGGCCGGGGTCGCAAAGCTGCGGACGCTGGACCAGCCGGGCAACTACCTGGCGCCGGGGATCGACGAGCGCAACGTCGAGACGATCGCGTGGCTCGAACGGCGCGGCTGGGCGCGGGCGGGGGAGCCGCGGCTGAACGTGCTGATCGACGTGCGCGGCAACCCGCGGGTGTCCGCGGCGCGCGCCGGCGAGCTGGCCGAGGCCGCCCGGGCGCAGGGCTACGAGCTGCGGCGCGCCCGGCCGGACGAGGGCGCGCTGGTCGAGGCGGTGCGCGCGGAGTTCGGCGGCGCGTGGCCGTTCGAGCTCGCGCGGGCGCTGGGGGCGCCGGAGGACGGGGCCGCGTCGGGCGTGCACGTCGCGCTCGCCGACGGCGCGTACTGCGCGTTCGCCGCGCACGACGGCAACAACCGCGGGCTCGGCTGGTTCGGCCCGACGGGGACCTGGCCGGCGCACCGCGGCCGGCGGCTGGGCGAGGCGCTGCTGATGGCGTGCCTGGCCGACGTGGCCGAGCACCACGCGCGGTGCGAGGTCGCCTGGATCGGCCCGCGGCCGTTCTACGACAAGGTCGCCGGCGTCGTCGAGGACCGGCGGTTCGCGCTGCTGACCCGCGCGCTCGCGTAGCGGACCCGGCGGCGGGAAGTTGCCGGACGCGTCGCCGGCGTGCCACGTTGCCGGCGATGCGCGCGATGATCCTGTGCGCCGGGCTCAGCACCCGGCTCGGCAAGCTCGGCAGCGAGCGCCCCAAGCCGATGTTGCCGGTGTGCGGCCTGCCGATCCTCGCCTACGGCATCACCAACCTGGTCGCCCACGGCGTCACCGAGCTGGTGATCAACACGCACCATCGCGCCGACCTGCTCGAGGCCGAGCTCGGCGACGGCCGCCAGTACGGCGCGCGCATCCGCTACGTCCACGAGCCGGCCCTGCTCGGCACCGGCGGCGCCCTCAAGCACGCGCTGCCGCTGCTCGACCCCGACGGCCGCGACGAGCCGTTCCTGTCGATCAACGGCAAGCTGATCTTCGACCTCGACGTCACCGAGCTCGCGCGCGGCTACCGCGATGCCGGCGACGTCCTCGGCATGATGGTCGTGCGCCGCGTGCCCGACGCGCGCGCGTGGGGCGCGGTCGACGTCCGGTCCGACGCCCGCGGCCCGCACGTGGTCGACATCCTCGGCGACGGCGGCCACATGTTCTGCGGCGCGCACGTGACCCGGCCGTCGGTGATGGCGCGGCTGCCCGACGGCGAGTCCGACTCGATCCGCCAGGGCTACCTGCCGTGGCTGCGCGCCGGCGAGCGGGTCGCCGCCTACGAGCACACCGCCGGCTACTTCGCCGAGCACTCGACCCCCGAGCGCTACCTGGCGTCGAACTGGGCGCTGCTCGCCGGCGAGCCGCTGCGCCACCCGCCGAGCCTCCGGCTGGCCGGCGTCGACCCGACCGCGCGGATCCACCCGACCGCGACCCTGGTCGCGCCGGTCCGCATCGGCCAGGGCGCCGTGATCGGCGCCGGCGTCACCGTCGGCCCCAACGCCATCGTCGGCGACCGGGCCCAGATCCACGCGTCGATCGCCGACACCGTGGTGTGGGCCAACGCGACCGTCCGGTCGACGCCCGGCGAGCCGATCGTGACCGCCTAGGGGCAGCCGGCGTTGGCCAGCTTCGCCGTCTGCTGGATGCACTCGGCGACGATCTTGCGCACGCTGTCGTTGGCCTGCACGACGTCGCGCCGCGTCGAGTCCGCCGTCACCGCCACGTCGAGCCCGACCTGCATCGCCTCGGGCAGCGCGCGCGCCAGCTCGCAGTCCTTGCGCCGGTCCGGCTGCTGCGCCGCGCATCCGCAGACCTTGTCGACGTAGGCCTTGCAGGCGTCCTGGCCGCGCACGACCTCGGCCTTCGAGATCACCGGCCGGTCGTCGCCGGCGGGCGCCGCGGTCGGCTCGGCCTGCTTGCAGCCGAGCACCGCGACCAGCACCGCCGCCCAGCGCATCACGCCGCCTCGACCCGGGCGAGCACGACCGAGATGTTATCGATGCCGCCCTCTTCGTTCGCGGCCGTGATCAGGCGGTCGACCGCGCGGTCCAGGTCGCGCTCGGTCATCAGGATGTGCTGCATCTGGTCGTCCTTGACCATGCCGGTCAGGCCGTCGGAGCACAGCAGGTACGTATCGCCGATCTGCGGCTTCTCGGTGAAGATGTCGACCTGCACGCTCTCCTTCATGCCGAGCGCGCGGACGATCACGTTCTTGTGCGGCCAGTTCTCCGCCTCTTCCGGCGTGACCCGCTTCATCCGGATATAGTCGTTGATCAGCGAGTGGTCCTCGGTCAGCTGGGTCAGCTCGGTGTTGCGCGCGCGGTAGCACCGGCTGTCGCCGACGTGGCCGACGATCAGCGAGTCATCGAGGAAGTACACCGCGACGCAGGTCGTGCCCATGCCCTTGAACCGGGTGTCGCGCTGCGCGCGCTCCCAGATCTCGAGGTTGGCCAGCATGATCCCGGTGATCATGCGGTTGACGTGGGTCCGCAGATCGCGGTCGACCTTGTACGGCCAGGTCAGGGTCTGCTGCTTGCCGGTCTCGTTGAAGTGGTCGGTGATCAGCTCGACCGCCAGCCGGCTCGCGACCTCGCCCGAGGCGTGGCCACCCATGCCGTCGGCGACGATCGCCAGCCGCTCGGCGTCGGGCAGCGAGATCGAGTCCTCGTTGTGGTCGCGCTTGCGTCCGATGTTGGTCGAACCCGCGAAGCGAACCCGGGCCCCGTCGAGTGGGAACGACGTGCTCATCCGAGGCCAGTGTACCACCAGCCCGCACCGGC
>DASWOO010000718.1:0-3345 GCA_036404335.1 Kofleriaceae bacterium | reverse complement strand
TCGACCCCGTTGACGCGCAATGCGACATCGATCTCGGTGGGCATGTGGTTGCCGGACTGCAATCCCACGACCAAGCTTGTGACCGCATCGGCACGTGCGCCGGCGCGCGCCGGTGAATCGATCGGTTCGCCGCCGGTTTTGCCGAACTCCGGATCTGAACTGGCGATGATCGTGATATCGGATTCCTTAGCTTCGAGACCCTGCCAAGGAGATCGCGATGAAGATCACGCTATCGGTATTATCGGTGTCCTGGGTGCTCGCGCCCGCCCTCCTGCTCGCCGCGTGCGCGACCGAGGCCGCCGACGAGGTGGCGCCCGACGACCCCAGCTCGATGATGCAATCGGCAACGTTGACGCCCGCGGCGGTGACTCCCGCATTGCGGATCATGCCACTTGGCGATTCGATCACATTCGGTGTCGGGAGCTCGACAGGCTCGAGTTATCGCGCGCAGCTTTGGAATCTACTGACCGGCGCGGGCGACCGCGTCGACTTTGTCGGCACCCAGCGCTCGGGCCAGCTGCCCGACACCGATAACGAGGGCCACTCCGGCTGGATCATCCAGCAGATCGCCGACATCGCCGACGGCGTGCTCGCGAGCTACCGGCCCAACGTCGTGACCTTGCACCTCGGCACCAACGACATGAACCGCAACATCGACGTCGCGAACGCGCCGGCCCGGCTCGGCGCGCTGGTCGATCAGATCCTGCGCGACGCGCCCGACGCCACCGTGCTGGTCGCGACCCTCGTCCCGTCGCTCGATGCCGGCACCGAGGCGCGGGTCACCGCCTACAACCAGGCGATCCCCGGCGTGGTCGCGCAGCGCGCCAGCGCCGGCAAGCACGTGCGGCTGGTCAGCATGGCCGCGCTGACCAGCGCCGACATGAACGACTCGCTCCACCCCAACGATAACGGCTACGTCAAGATGGCCGCCGCGTTCAACCTCGGCATCCAGCAGTCGCTCGCGGCCGGCTGGATCCACGCGCCCGTGGTCGTCACCGGCCCGACCTGCACCGACGCGACCGGCGGCTGGCAGGGCATCGGCCAGGTCGCGGCCGGCACCGGCGCGCCCGCCAGCCAGGTCCAGCTCGCCGACTTCAACGGCGACGGCCGCGATGACTACCTGGTCGTCGCCGCCAACGGCTCGGTCACCGCCTGGCTCAACACCAACGGCGCCGGCGGCTGGCAGAGCATCGGCCAGATCGCCGGCGGCACCGGCGCGCCGGGTAGCCAGGTCCGGTTCGCCGACCTCGACGGCGACGGCAAGGCCGACTACCTCGTGCTCGCCGACAACGGCGCGGTCAGCGCCTGGATCAACAACGGCGGCGACGTCGGCGGCGGCTGGAGCGGCCGCGGCGTGATCGCGACCGGAACCGGCGCGCCCGCCAGCCAGGTCCGGTTCGCGGACATCGACGGCGACAAGAAGGCGGACTACCTGGTGCTCGCCGACAACGGCCAGATGTCGGCGTGGGTCAACAACAACGCGGCCAGCGGCGGCGGCTGGGTCGGCCGCGGCCTGGTCGCGAGCGGCACCGGCAACCCGGCGAGCGTCGTCCAGCTCGCCAACTTCAACTGCGACGGCCGCGTCGACTACCTCGTGGTCGCGCCGAGCAACGGCCAGCTCCAGGCCTGGACCAACAACGACGCGGTCAACGGCGGTGGCGGCGGCTGGAGCTCGCACGGCCAGGTCGCGACCGGCACCGGCGCGCCCGGCAGCCAGGTCCGGTTCGCCGACCTCGACGGCGACGGCCGCGATGACTACCTGGTGGTCGCCGCCAATGGCTCGATCACCGCGTGGCTCAACAAGGGCGGCGATCACTGATCATCGGGCACCAGGTCGACCATCAGCTCGCTCGACAGCCGCTCGAGCCGCGCGCGCAGGTCGGCGAGGTCGGTGCCAGCCGGCGCGTACAGCCGGGCCCGCGCCCAGAACATGTGCTCGGCCGACATCGCCGCGCTCCGGATCTCGGAGTCGAGCTCCTCGACGTTGATCGCCTGCTCGGCGAGGATCCGCGCCACGTCGCGGATGATCCCCGGCCGATCCTGGCCGTTGATCGCGAGCCGGATGTGGTGGCCCGGCGCCGGCTCGGCCCGGGCGGTCGGGTGCGCGGTGATCCGCAGCCCGGCGCGCTCGAGGCCGTGCAGCGCGGTCAGCAGCTGATCGGTGCGCTCGCCGTCGACCGTGACCAGGAGGACGCCAGCGAACTGCCCGGCCAGGCGCGCCATCCGGCTCTCTTCCCAGTTGCCGCCGACCGCGGCGATCCGGTCGGACACCGACTCGACGAGGCCGGTGCGATCGGGGCCGATGATGGTGAGGACGAGGGTGTCGCGCATGGCCGTACCATACGCCGGGAACAACCGGCCCGGTGGCGGCGTTGGGCCCAGACCTCATGGCCCAGCTCCGACCTGCCCGCCCCCCGCGCTCGCGATTTCGCTGGCTGGCGCGCGCCGCGCTGATGCTCGCCGGGCTCGGCGCCGGGCTCGGCGTCGCCGAGGCCGCGTTCCGCCACCGCGATCACGGCGCGTTCCCGCACCTCAACACGTACCAGGCCGATCCGGTGCTGGGCGTGCGGCTCCGGCCCGGCGCAGAGGAGGACGTCGGGTTCAGCGGCAACCCGATCACCCACGTGCGGATCAACCGCGCGGGCTACCGCGGCGCCGAGCTGCCGCCGCCCGGCGGCGACGACGTGCTGGTCGTCGGCGACTCGCAGGTATTCGGGCTCGGGGTCGAGGAGCACGAGACCTTCGCCGCCCGGCTCGCCGGCGCGATCCACCGGCCGGTGATGAACGCCGGGGTCCCGACCTACGGCCCCGACGAGTACCAGGCGGTGATCGCCGAGCAGCTGGCCGCGCGCCACCCGCGCACCGTCGTGCTGGCGATAAACCTCGTCAACGATCTGTTCGAGGCGCAGCACCCCAACCGCGAGCGCCACGTCGTGTGGGATGGCTGGGCGGTGCGCAAGGAGACCGCGCCCGATGGCGTCACCGAGTTCCCCGGCCGCGCCTGGCTGTTCGGGCAATCGCACCTGGTGTTCGCGCTGCGCAAGTGGAACCAGGGCGGCGTGCGCAGCGACGAGCGGGGCGTGGCATCGGAGGGCACGTGGCGCGATCTGGTCGCGACCGGCGCGCAGGTCAGCGACGGCCACGCGGCCGCGGCCGCGGCGCGCAAGCAGCACCTCGCCGAGGTGACCACGACCCATCAGTCGCTGGCCACCGCCGAGGCCCGGCTCGATCAGCAGCTCAACGAGTGGCTCGGCCGGGACCAGCACGGGTACAGCGAGGCCCTGGCCCAGGAGAAGATCGAGCTGGCCCGCGCGCAGGTCAGCCCGGGCGACATCGTGACCGACG
>DASWOO010000717.1:0-2523 GCA_036404335.1 Kofleriaceae bacterium | reverse complement strand
GGCGTTCGACTACGTCGCCGGTCACTCGCTCGGTGAATGGAGCGCGCTGGTCGCGGCCGGCGCGCTCACGCTGCGCGACGCGGTCCGGCTGACCCACCTGCGCGGCCAGGCCATGCAGGACGCCGTGGCGCCGGGGCTGGGCGCGATGGCGGCCGTGATGGGGCTCGCCGCCGACCCGCTGCGCGCGGTGTGCGTCGCGGCATCGGCTCCGGGCGAGCCGGTCGAGGTCGCCAACTTCAACGGCGCCGGTCAGATCGTGATCAGCGGTCACGTCAACGCGGTCGACCGCGCGATCCCCGCGGCCAAGGCCGCCGGCGCCAAGCGCGCGATGAAGCTCGCGGTGAGCGCCCCCTTCCATTGCTCGATGATGCAGCCGGCCGCCAGCCAGCTCGCGGCCGCGCTCGCCGACACCGCGATCTCGGCGCCGAGCGTGCCGGTGATCGCCAACGTCACCGCCCAGCCCAACCTCGATCCGGCCCGGATCAAGGCGCTGCTCGTCGAGCAGGTGACCGCCCCGGTCCGCTGGGAAGAGTCGGTCCAGACCCTCGCCGGGCTCGGCGTGACCCGCGCCTACGAGCTGGGCTCGGGCTCGGTGCTCAAGGGCCTGGTCAAGCGCATCGCCGAGGCGATCGAGACCACCACGATCGGTGAGCCGCACGAGGTCGCGGCGTTCACCGCCTAGGAGACAGCATGGCGATCACCGACAAGGCACTCGAAGGCAAAGTTGCGCTGGTCACCGGCGCGTCGCGCGGCATCGGCCGGTCGATCGCGGTGGCGCTCGGCCGGCGCGGCGCCAAGGTCATCATCAACTACGCGTCGCGCGAGGACGCCGCCCGGGAGACCGCCGCGGCGGTCGAGGCCGCGGGCGGCCAGGCCGCGCTGTCGGCGTTCGACGTCGCCAACGGCGCCGCGGTCACCGACGCGATCAAGGCGATCGGCAAGGATCACGGCGGGCTCGACATCCTGGTCAACAATGCCGGCGTCGCGATCAACGGCCTGCTGATGCGGTTCTCCGACGAGCAGTGGCAGAAGACCATGCAGGTCAACCTCGGCGGCGCGTTCTACTGCACCAAGGCCGCGTCGACGCTCCTGCTGCGCGCCAAGGCCAGCGGCCGGATCATCAACATCACGTCGGTCGTCGGCGAGATGGGCAACGGCGGCCAGGCGGCGTACGCCGCGTCCAAGGCCGGCCTGATCGGCCTGACCCTGTCGACCGCCCGCGAGCTGGCGTCGCGCAGCATCACCTGCAACGCGATCGCCCCCGGCTACATCGAGACCGACATGACGGCCGACAGCCTGCCCGAGGCGGCGCGGGCGAAGCTGATGGAGCAGATCCCACTCGCCCGGATCGGCCGGCCCGACGATGTTGGTGACCTCGCCGCATTCCTCGCAGGCCCCGAAGCGGGGTACATCACCGGCCAAGTGCTGCGAGTCAACGGCGGGATGTTGATGTAGGCCTGGTTCTGGACTATCAACGCACGCGTAACACCGAGGAAGCTATGTCCCAATCGATCGAAGACAAGGTCAAGGAAATCATCAGCGGCCAGCTCGAGGTCTCGAAAGAGCAGCTCCGCCCCGACGCGTCGTTCATCGACGATCTGAAGGCGGACTCCTTGGCCGTGGTCGAGCTCGTGCTCGCGCTCGAGCAGGCGTTCGACATCACGATCCCGGAAGAGGACACCGAGCAGATCAAGACCGTCAAGGACGCCGTCTCGTACATCGAGAACCACAAGAAGTAAGGGTTGGGTCCTTGAGTATCCGCGCAAAGGAGTAGCCATGCGTCGCGTCGTCATCACCGGCATTGGCCTCGTCACTCCGATCGGCAACGACCTCGAATCGACGTGGTCGTCGCTGCTCGCTGGCAAGAACGGCGCCGGTCCGATCACGCTGTTCAACACCGAGCGGTTCGCCACGAAGTTTGGCTGCGAGGTCAAACACTGGGATGGCTCGGTGTTCTTCGACAAGCGCGAGCTCAAGCACCTCGATCGTTTCCTGCAGTTCGGCGTCGCCGCCGGCATCATGGCGCTGCGTGACTCCGGCATCGGCGATCGCGTCCCCGAGCACGAGGCCGATCGCTGGGGCTCGTTCGTCGGCGCCGGCCTCGGCGGGGTCAAGACCATCGAGGACACGTACGCGGCGCAGGTCGCCAAGGGCCCGCGCCACGGGTTCTCGCCGTACTTCGTCACCGACATCATCATCAACGAGGTCCCCGGCATGATCTCGATCCGGACGGGCGCGACCGGTCCGAACATCTCGCACGTGTCGGCGTGCTCGACCGGCGCCCACTCGATCGGCGAGGCATTCCGCACGATCCGCCACGGCTACGCCGATGGCATGATCGCCGGCGGCACCGAGGCGACGATCGGCATCCTGGGCGTCGGCGGGTTCAACGCGATGCGCGCGATGTCGACCCGCAACGACGCGCCCGAGAAGGCGAGCCGGCCGTTCGACAAGGACCGCGACGGCTTCGTGATCGGCGAGGGCGCGGGCGTGCTGGTCATCGAGGAGCTCGAGCACGCCAAG
>DASWOO010000716.1:0-2087 GCA_036404335.1 Kofleriaceae bacterium | reverse complement strand
CTGTTGGTCCCTGCCGAGAAGCTACCCGTGCTTCAACCGATCAAAACCTCTGTGGCCGGGTACTAGGGCTTGTACGATCCGAGGTCCACGAACGCCTGGTTCTCCATGATGACGTAGGGCCGGTCCTCGAAGGACAGGTTGCCCTGGCCATCGAACTTCTGGATCTCGAGCAGGCCCATGCCGTAGCCCATCGGGCCCTGCGAGTAGTAGTTGATCGCGAGCTGGTACGGCGCCGCCGGCGGCGCGCCCTGGATCGCGAAGCACTCCGGGCCGTAGCCGGTGGTGATGTCGGCGTAGAGCTCGCCGCCCGACGGCAGCTGCTTGTGGCTGTACCAGGCGTGGCCGCCGCGCGCGTCGCGGATGTGGAAGTCGACGTCGTTGCCGTCGGTCTCCCAGTACATGATGAACCGGGTCGACGGCTTGGTCGCGAGCTCGAGGCCGCGGCGCTCGAGCTGGGTCAGCACCTCGCCGCGCTTGCCCGGCGCGTGCGCGATGTACGCCGCGGCGATCATCCCGACGTCGTCGGCGAGCACGCGCTGGGCGCCGGCGAACCGGTTGTCGGGATAGCGGCGGTCGATGCCGTCGAGGATCGCCTGGAATGCGGCCGCGTACTGACCGTCGCGCACCAGCGCGTAGGCGAGCATCCGGTGGCCGGTCAGGTGATCGGGGCGCTGCTCGGCGGCGCGCTGGTAGGTGTCGATGATCAGCGCGCGCTGCGCCTTGCCCAGGCGCTCGAGCCGCTCGCCGGCGAACCGGCGGAAGTCGGCGCGGGCCGGGAACAGGTCGATGATCGAGCCGTAGACCCGGGCGGCGGTGTCGAGGTCGCGCTTGGCCTCGAGCGCGTCGCCCAGCCCGATCAGCGCGAGCACGTCGCCGGGCGCCTCGTGGTGCCAGGCCGTGGCCCGGGCGAGCGCGGCGTCGGCGTGGCCGGCCTTGAGCGCGCCCTCGATCTCGGCGAGCGGGCCGTGCAGCGACGGCTTCATGCGGTTCATCGCCATGCCGTCATCGTTGGACTCGCGGTCAGCGGCGATCTCGGCGTTCATATCCGCCGAGGGCCGGCGGCGCATCATGGTCGCGTGCGACGCCGGCGCCGGCCGCGACGGCTGGGCGAGCAGCCGCGCGGGTGACGGCGCGGACGGCGGCGGTGGCGGTGGCGGCGGGGCCATCGCAGCGCCCGGCTCGGGCATCGGGGCGCCCGGCCCGGCGGCGCGCGCGGCGCCGTACCCGCCGGTGGCCGAGCCGGCGGCGGCGCCGGCCAGCGAGCCGCCGATCACGCCGCCCTCGACGCCGCCCATGACGCCATCGGCGTCGAGCACCTTGGCGTCCTCCTTCTCGACGTACTCCGCCGGCGGCGCCGCGGCGTTGCGCGACCGGCTCGCCCGCGGCGCGTCGTCGTCGTCCGACTCCGAATCCGCGGCGCGCTTGGCCTTCTTCATCGGCCGGGGCACCAGGTCCTTGGTGCGCGGCAGGGTCGCCGGTTTCACCGGATCCTGCGCCAGCTGGACCGGCGGCGCCGCGCGGTGCAGCAGCTCGACGCCGGACGGGCCGATCGCCAGGATGTCGGCGAGCCCGCGGCGATCGATGTGGAACCGCGCGTAGTCCGCGTCGGACTCGAGCACCAGCAGCGAGGTCTGACTCGACACCACCCGCGCCTCGATCGCCTTCTTGGCGATCTTGTCGCGCAGGCCGCGCGCCTCGTCGCCCGTGGCCTTGGCCAGCCGGGCGTCGAGCTCGGTGATCTCGGCGCCGGCGACCGACCGGCCGAGCAGCGCCGGGTTGACCGCGACCGGGGTCGCCTGGCTGCGCACCCCGGCGATCGAGAGCCCGATCGCGCCCGGCTTGCCGCGCCGCGCGTACACCGTGACCTCGTCACCGGACTGCGCCGCGGCGAGCGTCCGCGGGAACACCCAGCTCGCGCCGTCGACGGTGACCGGCAGCTCGGTGCGGACCGCGAGGCCGATGCGATGCGAGGTCTCGCCAGCGCCCTTGTCGAGGTCGAGCACGGCGCCGGTGTGGGCCAGGCCGGCGTGGGCGACCGCGGCCGCGGCCTGGTCGTCGCGGATGCCGCCGGTCAGCGCCATGTCGAG
>DASWOO010000715.1:0-2109 GCA_036404335.1 Kofleriaceae bacterium | reverse complement strand
CGTCGCGTAGCTCAGGTTCAGCCGGGCCTGCGACAGGTTGGCCGCGCCCTGCTGCTGCGTGGCCTTGGCGGCGACCAGCGCGGCCTTGGCGGTGTCGTACGCGACCTGCGCGGTCTCGACGGTCGCGCTCGCGACCAGCTGCTGGTTCTGCAGCAGCAGCTGGCGCTTGTACTGGCGGTCGGCGTCGACCAGCGCGACCTCGGCCTTGTTGACGTTGGCGGCGGCCAGCGCGAGCGTCGCGGCCGCCTGGTCGATCTCGGCCTTGAGGACCTGCTCGTCGAGCTTGGCGATGATCTCGCCCTTCTTGACCTGATCGTTGAAGTCGGCGTGGAGCTCGACGACCCGGCCGGAGACCTGGGCGCCGACCTGCACCGTGGTCACCGCCGACAGCGTGCCGTTGGCGGTGACCTGGGCGGCGATGTTGCCCTTGGTCACGGGCACCGTGGAGAACGTGATCGGGGCGTCCGCCTTTGTCCACGGCTTCTTGAGCACGAGGAACACGGTGGCCGCGGCGGCCAGCGCGAAGAGGACGATCCGGGGAATCCAGCGTTTAGCCTGCACGGTAGCCAACGTGATACCTCGCTACAAATGCCGCGTTACCTGCGCATTGCATTTTGTTGCAAGGGATGTCGCTAGGTTAGTGGAACCTCGAGGCGCGCCGTCGTGCCCTTGCCGGGCTGCGAGGCCAGGGTCACCTCGCCGCCGTGGGCGCGGGCGATGCGCCGGGCCAGCGCCAGGCCGAGGCCCACGCCACCGGTCCGGCGGGTGCGGCTGTCGTCGGCGCGCCAGAACGGGGTGAACGCCAGCTCGAGCTGGGCCGGCGACATGCCGATGCCGCGATCGATGATCTCGAACGCGACCGACTCGCCGCTGTCGTGCGGGTGGACCGCGAACGCGACCTCGGTGTCGGGCTCGGAGTACTTCGCAGCGTTGTCGAGCAAGTTGTCGAGCGCGCGGCGCAGCAGCACCGCGTCGCAGTGGATCGCGTGGTCGTCCTCGGTGGCGCACGCCAGCTTGCGCTTGGGGTGGCGCGCGGTGAACCGTCGGGTCGCGCAGTTGGCGAGCTCGGACACCGACGTCGCCTCGCGGTTGAGCTGGACCCGGTCGCTGTCGAGCCGGGCGGTGGTCAGGATGTCGCCGATCAGCTGATCGATCTCGTCGAGGTCGGCGCCGACGTCGGTCAGCGTATCCTTGGCCAGCACCGGGTCCTCGATCGCCAGCTCGAGCGCGACCCGGATCCGGGCGAGCGGGGTGCGCAGCTCGTGCGACACGTCGCCCATCAGCTGGCGCTGCGAGTGCAGCACCATCGCGGTGCGGTCGGCCATGTCGTCGAACGCGCGGCCGACGTCGCCGACCTCGTCGGCGAGCTCGAGCTTGGCCCGCGCGGTGGTGTCGCCCTTGCCGAACTGGCGCGCGGCGTCGGCGAGCCGGTCGAGCGGCCGGGCGAGCCGGCGCGAGAACCAGATCGACGCGATGCCGACCAGCACCAGGATGATCGAGCCCAGCGGCAGCACGTAGCTCCACGGGAAGCCGGGCCGGTCCGGGGCATAGACCGCGATCATCGAGCCATCGTCGCTGCGGATCACGATGCGGCCGATGTCGAGCGACCACTTGGCGCGCTGGAGATCGGCCTGCTCGTCGTCGGTCGGCGGATCGAGCGGCGGCTGGATGTTGGAGCGCAGGACCTTGCCGGCCGGGTTGTACAGCGTGATCTTGCCGCGCAACCGGGTCTCGATCCGCTGCATGATCTCGTCGAGCTGCTTGTCGTTCTTGATCGACCAGCGATCGACGAGGTACTGCGCGAGCGCGGCGTGGGGCTCGAGGTACTTCGTCGACCGCGTGTAGCGCGGCAGCACGAACAGCGCGGCCATGATCGCGATCGCGAGCACGCCGGCGAAGCCGTAGACCCGGTACACCAGGCCCAGGCGCGGCCGCCGCCAGCGATGGGCTGCCGCGTCGCTCAGATGTCGCCTCCGGCGAGCAGGTAGCCGGCGCCGCGCACCGTCTTCAAGATCTTGGGGTTGCGGCTGTCATCGCCGAGCTTGGCGCGCAGCCGCGACACGTGGACGTCGATCGAGCGATCGAAGCTGAGCTCGGCCGAGCCCTTGG
>DASWOO010000714.1:0-7781 GCA_036404335.1 Kofleriaceae bacterium | reverse complement strand
CGCGACCGCGACCGCGCGCTTGGCGTCGCGCTGGCCGACGACGTAGCGGTCGAGCTCCTCGACGATCCGGGCGGGGGTCAGCTCGCCCTCGGGCAGCGTGGGGATCGATGGCGTGGTCGTCACGGCAGCTCCTCGATGGTGAGCGTGGCGTTGGTGTAGATGCAGATGTCGGACGCGATCTTCATCGAGGCCTCGGCGATCTCGCGGGGCGAGAGCTCGGTGTGGCCGAGCAGCGCGCGGGCGGCGGCGAGCGCGTAGCTGCCGCCCGAGCCGATCGCGCACACGCCGTCGTCGGGCTCGATCACGTCGCCGGACCCGGACAGGATGAACGTGCCGTCGCTGTCGGCGACGACCAGCATCGCCTCGAGCCGGCGCAGCGCGCGATCCATGCGCCACTCCTTGGCGAGCTCGACCGCGGCGCGGCGCAGCGGGCTGCGCTGCTCGCGGAGCTTGGCGTCGAGCCGCTCGAACAGCGCGATGCCATCGGCGGCGGATCCGGCGAACCCGCCGATCGCCCGGCCGTCGCCGAGCCGGCGGACCTTGTGGGCCCCGCCCTTGACGATGGTGTTGCCGAGCGTGACCTGGCCGTCACCGGCGACGACCACGCGGCCGTTGCGGCGGACCGACAGGATCGTGGTGGAGTGCACCTCTGGTGGCTTCACCCTATCGCTCTACCATGTCGATTACCTGTCCGGCAGCTTCACGACCTTGCCGGCGCGCGGGTGCGCCGCGTCGTACACCTTCATGAGGTGGTCGAGCGAGACCTTGGTGTAGATCTGGGTCGAGGCCAGGCTGGCGTGGCCGAGCAGCTCCTGGATCGCGCGAAGGTCGACGCCCTCGTCGAGCAGGTGGGTCGCGAACGAGTGGCGCAGGCTGTGCGGGGTGGCGTCGGCGTGGACCCCGCCGGCGATCGTCCAGCGCTTGACCATGCGCTGCACCGAGCGCGGGGTCAGGCGCTGGCCGCCGGCGTTGACGAACAGCGCGGCGCCGGTCGCGGCGAGCTGCTGGCGGGCCGGCAGGTACGCCAGGAGCGCCTCGTCGGCCGCGCCGCCGACGGGGACCTCGCGCGACTTGTTGCCCTTGCCGTGGCGGACCAGCAGCATCGGCGTGTTGTACCGGCCGCGGTCGATGTCGCCGAGGTCGAGCGCGCAGACCTCGGAGACGCGGAGCCCCGTGCCGTACAGCAGCTCGAGCAGCGCGGTGTCGCGCAGCCGGAGCCAGGTGTGCCGTGCGTCCTCGCTGGGCGATAGCGCACGGTTGGCGATCCGCGGGGTGTCGACCGGCGCCTCGACCAGGCGAAACGCGTCGTCGACGTCGAGCGCGCGCGGCAGGCCGCGCTTGCGCTTGGGGCCGCGGACCGCGGCGGCCGGGTTGCCGGTCAGGTGGCCGCGCTTGACCAGGAACCGGCAAAACGCCCGGACGCTCGATAGCTTGCGGCCGATCGTCGCGGCCTCGTTCTCGCCGAACAGCGACGCGAGCTGGCCGCGGACGTCGAGCGCGGACAGCCGGGCCAGCGGCAGCTCGCTGCCGCGCTTCGCGAGGAGGAACGCGCGCAGGGCGCGCACGTCGCGGACGTAGACCTCGACCGTGCGTGGCGAGTACGCACGCTCGACCTCGAGGTAGGCCTTGAACGCGTCGATCGCGGCGTCCCAGTCGATCGCCATTTCACACAGCATACGACCACGCGATCGCTGGCGCGAGTTTTGCCCATGCTACGGTCGCATCATGAGCAGCGAGAGCTACCACGAGCCTATCGAGCTCCTGTCGGAGGACACCAAGAACATGCACCGAGCGCTCGTCTCGCTCCGCGAGGAGCTCGAGGCGGTCGACTGGTACCAGCAGCGCGCCGAGGCCTGCACCGACACCGAGCTACGCGACATCCTCACCCACAACAAGAACGAAGAGATCGAGCACGCGGTCATGACGCTGGAGTGGATCCGGCGCCGTCAGCCGGTGTTCGACGACAACCTCAAGACCTATCTCAACTCGACCGGGCCGATCACCGAGGTCGAGGAGGAGGCCAAGGGCGAAGCCGGCGGCGGCGGATCGTCGTCCGAGGCCGCCTCGACCTCGACCTCGCTCGGTATCGGCAGCCTGAAAGGAAGGCGCTAATGGACTTGCTCAAGCGCTCGCTCGCGCCCGTCACCGACGAGGCGTGGGAGCAGATCGATGACGAGGCGCGCCGCGTCCTCAAGCTTCACCTCGCCGGCCGCAAGGTCGTCGACTTCGCCGGCCCGTTCGGCTGGACCAAGGGCGGCGTCAACACCGGCCGGTTCGAGCAGCTCGAGAAGGGCCCGGTCGACGGCGTCAGCCACGCGATCCGCGACGTCGTCCCGCTGGTCGAGATCCGCGCGCCGATCCGGCTGCCGATCCTCGAGCTGGATTACGCGGCGCGCGGCGCCAAGGACCTCGATCTCGACCCGGTGGTCGAGACCGCCGAGAAGGTCGCCCTCGCCGAGGACACCGCGATCTTCCACGGCCTGGCCGACGCCAAGATCGAGGGCATCATCGACGCCTCGCCGCACGCGCCGATCGCCGTCGGCAACGTGCGCGAGTTCCCGCGCGCGCTCGCCGCCGGCAAGGAAGTGCTGCGGCTCGCCGGCATCAACGGGCCCTACGCGCTCGTCGCCGGCCGGGAGGCCTACGACGCGCTGATCGCGACGAGCGATGATGGCCACGCGCTGCGCAAGCGCATCGAGGGCAACATCATCGATCAGCCGATCATCTGGGCCCCGTCGATCCAGGGCGGCGCCGTGCTGATGTCGGTCCGCGGCGGCGACTACGAGCTGACCGTCGGCCAGGATCTGTCGGTCGGCTACGCGTCGAGCAACCGCGACCACGTCGAGCTGTACCTGACCGAGTCGTTCACGTTCCGCGTCCTCGAGGACAAGGCGGCGATCTTCATCAAGTTTGGCTCGGCGGTCCCGCCGACCACTCCGCCGGCGACGAACGCGAAGTAAGCCAGGTCTCGAGATCGGCGTTGGCGCGCTCGGCCATCCGCGGCTTCTTCTGGTCGCGGCGCAAGCCGAGCAGCGGCGGCAACAGGCCGTAGTTGACGTTGGTCGGCCCGTACTTGTAGCCCGGGTCGCGCGGCTGGGTGACGTGGTGGTAGAGCCCGCCGAGCATCGTCGTCGGCGGCGGCGGCGCGAGCGGCCGGCCGGCGAGCTCGGCGGCGAGCAGCCAGGCCACGACCAGGCCCATCGCGCAGGACTCGATGTAGCCCTCGACGCCGGTCAAGAGGCCCGCGAACCGGACCGCCGGGCGCGACACCAGCTCGAACCGGGGCCCCAGGCGGCTCGGCGCGTCGATGTACGTGTTGCGGTGGATCGAGCCGAACCGCAGGAACTCGGCGCGGTGCAGCGCCGGGATGGTCTGGAAGATCCGCTGCTGCTCGGGGTACGCCAGCCGGGTCTGGAACCCGACCAGGTTGTACGCGGTGAGGTACTTGTTCTCGGGGCGGAGCTGGACCACGGCCCACGGCCGGTGGCCGGTGCGCGGGTCGCGCAGGCCGATCGGCCGCATCGGCCCGAACCGCAGGGTCTGCGGGCCGCGCTCGGCCATGACCTCGATCGGCATGCAGCTCTCGAAGTAGCGCGGCTCCTCGAACTCGTGCGGCAGGACCTTGCGGCCGCCGTTGACCAGCTCGATGAACGCCTCGTACTCGGCCTTGTTGAGCGGGCAGTTGACGTAGTCGCCGACCCCGGTGTCGCCGCCGGCGGCGCGGTCCGGATCGTCGGCGGGCTCGCCAGGCGGCGGCGCGCTGTCCCTGCCCCAGCGCGACGCGCGGAACGCAAAGTCCCAGTCGATCGAGTCGGCGGCGACGATCGGCGCGATCGCGTCGTAGAAGTACATCCGGTCGCCGCCGAGCTCGGCGCGGATCACCTCGCCCAGCGCGCCCTCGGTCAACGGACCGGTGCAGACCACGACCGGGCCCTCGGGCAGGTCGTCGAGCCGGCGGCGCTCGAGCCGGATCCGCGGGTGCAGCGCCAGGCGCTGGGTGATCGCCCGGGCGAAGCCGAAGCGCTCGACCGCGAGCGCCTGGCCGGCCGGCACCCGGTGCTGGTCGGCGCACGCGATCACCATCGAGCCGGCGCGGCGCAGCTCGTGCTTGAGCAGGCCGGCCGGCGCGATCGGGTCATCGCTGCGCAAGGAGTTGCTGCACACCAGCTCGCCGCACAGCGGCGACTGGTGCGCCGGCGACATCGCGCACGGCTTCATCTCGACCAGCGCGACGTGGAGGCCCGCCTCGGCGAGCTGCCACGCCGCCTCGCTGCCGGCCATGCCCGCGCCGACGACGGTGACGTCTGGCTTCATCGCGCTACGCCGCGCTGATCTCTTCCTGATCGTCGGCGCCCTGCTTCCAGTCGCACTCGAGGCAGCGCAGGGTCACGCCGCTCTTGTTCTCCTTCTTCACCACGAACTTGGCGTTGCAGATCGGGCACGGCTGCGGCACCGGCTTGTCCCACGCCACGAAGTCGCACTGCTTCTTCGCCCAGTTCGAGCAGCCGTAGAACGGCTTGCCGCGCCGCGACCGCTTCTCGGCGATGAACCCGCCGCAGCCGGGCCGCGGGCACTTCACGCCGAGCGAGATCGGCTTGGTCGTCTTGCAGTCCGGGTACTTGGTGCACGCCAGGAACGAGCCGAACCGGCCGCGCTTGACCGTCATCGGCGCGCCGCAGGTCTCGCACACCTCGTCGGTGGTCTGCGGCGGCACCTTCTCCCAGGTACCGTCGAGGTTCTTGACGACCTCCTGCGTGTTGCGGCACTCGGGGTAGCCCTGGCACGCCAGGAACGACCCGTTGCGGCCCCACTTGATCACCATGGGCTTGCCGCACTTCTCGCAGATCCACTCGGTCGCGATCTCCTCGCGCTTGACGTCGCGCATCTCCATGCGCGCCTTCTCGAGCTCGTCCTTGAACGGCGTGTAGAACCCGCCGAGCAGCTTGCGCCAGTCGACCTCGCCCTCCTCGACCTTGTCGAGGTCGGACTCCATCTTGGCGGTGAAGTCCGCGTTGACGATCTCGGGGAAGCTCTCGACGAGCAGGCCGTTGACCAGGATGCCCAGCTCGGTCGGGAAGAACCGGGCCTCGCGCTTCTCGACGTAGCCGCGATCGACGATCGTCGACATGATCGACGCGTAGGTCGACGGCCGGCCGATGCCGCGCTCCTCGAGCTCCTTGACCAGCGACGCCTCGGAGAACCGCGGCGGCGGCTGGGTGAAGTGCTGCTCGGGCCGGATCGACTCGAGCTTGACCGCGCTGCCCACCTCGATCGGCGGCAGGAGCTTGTCCGCGGCCTCGGCGGCCTCGGTCTTGGCGTCGTCGGTCTCGGCGACCTCGTACACCTTGGTGTAGCCCGAGAACTTCAGCACCTGGCCGGTGGCGCGCAGCACGGCCTGGCCGCGCTCCATGTCGACCGTGGTCGCGTCGTACACCGCGGGCACCATCTGCGACGCGACGAACCGCTGCCAGACCAGCGTGTACAGCTTGATCAGCTCCGGGCCTTCCGGGTGGTTGGTCAGCGCGATCGCGACGCGCTCCGGCGGCCACTCCATCAGAGTCGGGCGGATCGCCTCGTGGGCGTCCTGCGCGCGCTCCTTGTTGCCGTAGGTGTTGGGCTCGGGCGGCACGTAGTCGGCGCCGTAGGTCTCGGTGATGTACGTGCGCAGCGCGGTCAGCGCGTCGTCGGACACGCGGGTCGAGTCGGTACGCATGTACGTGATGAGGCCGGTCGGGCCCTCATCGCCGAGCTCGACGCCCTCGTACAGCCGCTGGGCGAGCGCCATCGTGCGCTTGGCCGAGAACCTCAGCTTGCGCGCGGCGTCCTGCTGCAGGCGCGACGTGATGAACGGCGCCTGCGGCTTCTTGCGCCGCTCCTTGCGATCGACCGACGCGACCACGGCGTCGCCCGCCGCCAGCTCGGCCGCGATCGCGTTGGCCTCGTCCGCGGTCTTGGGCTCGGCCTTCTCGCCCTTCCAGCGGAAGATCCGCGACTCGAACGGCGGCGGGACCTCGCCGCGGCAGGTGACCTCGACCGACCAGTACTCGTCGGGCTTGAACGCGCCGATCTCGGCGTCGCGCTCGCACACCAGGCGGACCGCGACGGACTGGACGCGACCGGCCGACAGGCCGCGCTGGACCTTGTTCCACAGGATCGGGCTGATCTCGTAGCCGACGATGCGATCGAGGATCCGGCGCGCCTGCTGCGCGTCGGTCTTGTTCATGTCGATCATCCGCGGCGCGGCGATCGCGGCGGCGACGCCCTTCTTGGTGATCTCGTTGATCAACACGCGCTTCATGTTCGTGTTGACGTCCTTGATCTCCTCGGAGATGTGCCACGCGATGGCCTCACCCTCGCGGTCGGGGTCGGAGGCGAGATACACGATCTCGTTCTCGCGCGCGGCCTTGCGGATCTCGGCGACGACCTTCTTCTTGCCCTCGATGACCTCGTAGACCGGCTCGAAGTTGCCCTCGAGATCGACGCCGATCTTCGACTTGGGCAGATAGCGGACGTGACCGACCGACGCCTTCACGACGTAGCCCGCGCCGAGGTACTTGCCGATCGTGCGCGCCTTGGCCGGCGACTCGACCACGACGAGCGCGGAGCCCGGCTTGACCTTCTTGGGCTTGCGCGGCTTGCCGTCGCTCGCCTCGGCCTCGAGCTCGGCCTCGAGCTCCTGGACCGACTTGGACTTCTCCTTGGCCGGCTTCTTGGCCTTTGATCCGGCCTTGGCGGCGGGCGCAGCCTTGGCGTCCGGCGCTGCCTTCGCCTTGGCCTTCGTCTTGGCCTCTTGGGCCTCGGCGACGTCCACGGTCTCCGGGTCCTCCTTGGCGGCGACGGGCGCAGCCTTGGCCTTGGCCACGGGCTTGGCCTTGGCGACGGGCTTGGCCTTGGCCACGGGCTTGGCCTTGGCCTTCGGCTTGGCGTCAACGATCTCCTTGGCGGCAGGCTTGGCCTTGGCCTTGGAGTTCGTGGGCTTCTTGGCCTTCTTGTCTTCGCTGGGGCTCACTGCTTCCTCTCGATCGTAGGTAGCGCGCGCAACACCGCGCGCACCGTGAGGCCGGTGCGGTGGACGATCTCGTCGATGCCCTCCGCGCCGCTGGCAATCGCTGCTTGGATCAGGCGCGCATCCGGCCCGTGCGGGTCCGGGCCGTGCGCCGCCGGTGTCTCGATCGTCCGGCGCCGCGGGGCTCCCGCCAGCGCCCGCTCGGCATCATCGGCCTGTTCGATGATCGCCGCGCCCGCCGCGAGCAAGCGCTCGCAGCCCCGGCTCCCCGGGCACGCCACCACGGTGCGGCCGAACCGGCGGGCCGCGGTCGCCGTGGTCAGCGACCCGGACTGCACGTCGGCCTCAACCACGACCACGACATCGGCCAGCGCCGCGATCAGCGGGTTGCGCGCCGGGAACGTGCCGCGGTGCGGCTGCGTCCCGTCGGGGCACAAGCTGACCAGGGTGCCGCCCTGTGCGAGCACCTCGGAGAACAGCGGCGCGTGGCGCACCGGGTACCAGACGTCGCAGCCGCTGCCGAGCACGACGGTGGTCGTCCCGCCGCCGGCCAGCGCGCCGCGATGTGCGGCGCCGTCGACGCCGAGCGCACCGCCCGACACCACATGCACGCCGCGGCCGGCGAGGTGACGCGCCCAGCTGTGGGCGCGGTCCATGGCGATCTTCGACGCGGCGCGCGCGCCGACGATGGCGATCGCCGGGCTGTCCTCGAGCGACGCGCCGCGGCGATAGACCGGACGCCCCCACGGCAGCGCCTGGAGGCGGCTGGGTAGCT
>DASWOO010000713.1:0-2852 GCA_036404335.1 Kofleriaceae bacterium | reverse complement strand
AGCTGCGCGATCGCCCGCCAGTCGCCGCCCGGCACGCTCACCCGCGAGTACCACGCCCCGTCCGGCGACCGCGCCACGAAGCCATCGTCGCCGACCGCGATCCACGTCCCCTTGCCCGTCACGATCAGCCCGCGCAGCGCCGCGCTCGCGCCGCACGCCACGCTCGTCGCCGTGCCGTCGCGCCAGCGCACGATCCGCCCGTCATCGCCCAGCGCCACGAGCTCGTCGCGCACCGCCCGCACCCCGCCGAGGCCCGCCGCCACGCCCAGATCGACTCGCCGCACCGCCTCGCCCAGCACGCGCGCCGCGTACCCGGCCTCGCCGACGACCCACACCGCGCCATCGGCGCCGAGCGCCAGCCCGCGCAGCCGCCCGGTCGTGCCCGTCG
This sequence comes from Kofleriaceae bacterium, assembly GCA_036404335.1. Classification (GTDB taxonomy): domain Bacteria; phylum Myxococcota_A; class Polyangia; order Haliangiales; family Haliangiaceae; genus JABFXX01. The sequence continues at coordinate 2,464 of DASWOO010000713.1, read as the reverse complement.
CGATCGGCTGCCAGCGCTCGCCGTGATCCCGCGACACCGCGAGCCAGCCGCCGGCGCCGCACGCCCACAGCGCGTCGCCGACCGCGAGCACGTCATGCATCTCCGGCATCTCCGGCATCTCGGGCAGCTCCGGCAGCGCCGCCCCGCGCGGCGCGAAGCCCAGCGCGCCGACCGGCGAGGCCAGCACCCGCGCGCCGACCGCCACGACCTGCTGATCGGTCACCGCGAACGCCGCGATCGGCCCGCGCGCCTCGTCGGAGCGCGACACCATCGACAGCACGAGCTCCGCGGCCATGCGGTTCTTTACCAGCGGCCAGGTGGCTCGCGGTGGTCAACGACGCGAAGAAATGACAGCGGGCGCGGCGAGCCGTCGTCTACGAGACGGGAACCCAAGGAGAGCGGGCGCCCAGGGAGAGATCGACCGCAGAGGAGAGAGATGCTCGCTCGCCGCGCCTTTGCAAACCGCAACAGCGGAGGTCCGTTGCTTGAGAGCACTCTCCGCCATAACGGACGGGCTGTCAAGCCGGGGCGAACGCGTCGAGCGGGATGTCGAGCGCGGTCCGGTCCTCGCGCGCGATCAGCTGCGCCTTGGTCACCACGCCCGGCAGGACGTTGTAGGCGAAGTACGTCGCCGCGAACTTCTTGCCGTCGTAGAACGCCTTGTCCGGGTGATCGTCGGCCAGCTTGCTCGCGGCCTCCTCGGCGATCACCGCGCCCTCGAGCAGCAGCCAGCCGAGCGTGGTCTCGGCCATCATCTCGAGGAACCGGTTGGCGACCGACGGCACCATCTCCATCTTGCCGCCGCCGAACCACTGCATGAACTTGCCGCCGGTGCCGGTCAGCGCTTCCATCGCCTGGGCCAGCACCGCGATCGCGTCCTTGAGCACCGGGTGCTGCTTGTGGGTCGCGACGAACGCGCCGACGTCCTTGCCGAACGCCTGGACGTTCGCGCCACCGCGCTGCATCAGCTTGCGGCCGACGAGGTCCATCGCCTGGATGTGGTTGGTGCCCTCGTAGATCGAGAAGATCTTCGAGTCGCGGCAGTACTGCTCGACCGGCCAGTCCTTGAGGTAGCCGGCGCCGCCGTAGACCTGGATCGCGGTCGCGCACACCTGGAACGACTGGTCGCTGCCGTAGGCCTTGATCAGCGGCACCAGCAGATCGACCTGGCCTTGGTGGTACTCGGCCGCCTGCTTGTCGCCGGCGACCTCGAGCGAGCGCTGGCGATCGATGTGCATCGTCAGCTTGACCGCGAGCGCGCGCAGGCCTTCGACCCGCGCCTTCATGTCGAGCAGCATGCGGCGAACGTCGGGGTGATCGATGATCGCCACGCGCGGCGCGGTCGCGTCCTTCCACTGCTTGATCGAGCTGCCCTGCTTGCGGTCGCGGGCGTAGTCGAGCGCGTTGAGGTACGCCGACGACGCGAGCGCCAGGCTCTGGATGCCGACGCCGATCCGCGCCGAGTTCATCAGGTGGAACATCTGCGACATGCCCTTCTGCTCGGTGGTGCCGACCAGCTCGCCGATGCACTCGCCGCGGTCGCCGAAGTTGAGCACCGCGGTCGCCGACGCGCGGATGCCCATCTTGTGCTCGATGCTGCTGACGGTGACGTCGTTGTTCGTGCCATCGGGGCGGTGCTTGGGCACGATGAACAGCGACAGGCCCTTGGTGCCGGCCGGCGCATCGGGCGTGCGGGCGAGCACCATGTGGACGATGCTGTCGGACATGTCCTGATCGCCGCCCGAGATGAAGATCTTGACGCCGCGGATGTCGTACTTGCCGTCGGCGCGCTTGATCGCCTGGGTGCTCGACGAGCCGACGTCGCTGCCGGCGTGGGGCTCGGTCAGGCACATCGTGCCGGCCCACTTGCCGTTGAACATGTTCGGCACGTAGGTCGCCTGCTGCTCGGCGGTGCCGAACACCAAGATCACCTCGGCCGCGCCGTGGGTCAGCGCCGGGTACATGTTGAACGACGTGTTGGCGCCGCACAGAAGCTCCTCGACCATCATCGCCAGGGTGATCGGCCCGGCCTGGCCGCCGTGGTCCTCGTCGACGGCGAGCGTGCGCCAGCCGGCCTCCCACAGCGCCTTCCACGCCTCCTTGAACCCGGCGGGCACGCGGACCTGGCCGTGGTCGAGGCGACAGCCCTCCTCGTCGCCCGAGCGGTTGAGCGGGCCGAGGTGCTTCTGGACCCAGCCGTACGCTTCCTCGAGCACCGCGACCACCTCATCCTTGCCCCAGTTCGCGTACGGCGCCTTGCCGAGCAGGTCGTCGAGCTTGAACTGCTCGAACAGCAGGAACGAAAGATCGCGCAGGTTGGACTTGTACTGATTCGGGTGCGGCATCGTTCGGCCTCTGGCGAAGAAGTTGGTCGGCGGTTGCGATGAATGAACCGTCATTCATTTTATGCCGCCTCTAACACGACGCGTCAAGGGGAGAAACGTGATGGGCCGCACCAAGCCTA
>DASWOO010000712.1:0-7901 GCA_036404335.1 Kofleriaceae bacterium | reverse complement strand
GCCGGATGGAGACCGGCGGATCGCTCGTGGTGGCGCGGGCGTGATCAATCATGGCGAGGTTCCTCGAGTAGGGCGGCGAGCTCGTCGGTCATCACCGCCGCGAGCACCGCGACGTGGGGAGCCTGGAGCAGATCCAGATGCGCGCCGGGGATGTCGTGCTGAACGACGCCGCCCGTCGCCCAGCGCTCCCACGCCAGGTCCGGCCGGAGCGCCAGGCGCTCGGCCAGCGTGGCCGTGCGGTAGACCCGGGCCGCGACCGGGCAGGGCTCGGGGCGATAGGCCCGGAGCGCGGCGACGCTCGCGACGAACACCCGGTAGAGGCCTTCGACGTGCATCGTGGCCGTCGCCTCGTCGGCGATGCCGGCGCGCGTGAGCGCCTGCGCGGTGGCCGCGATCCAGCTCGCGACGCCGCCGCCGGGCGCGAGCTCGACGCCGAGCGGCTGGCCGAACAGCGCCTCGATCTGCTCGATCAGGAAGCCGAACGCGCCCGTGGACTCGTCGGGCGGCGCGGGGCCGTCGTCGGGCGACAGCTCGCTGTCGATCAGCCCGAGGTAGGCGACCTGCTCGCCGGTGGAGATCAGCTGGCGCGCGAGCTCGTAGGCGATCGCGCCGCCGAGCGAGTGCCCGGCGAGGTGATACGGCCCGTGAGGTTGCAAGGCGCGGATCGCGGCGAGGTGGTGCCGGGCGAGCGCGGGGATCGAGGCCAGCGCCGGCTCGCCGCCGTCGAGCCCGGGCGGCTGCAGGCCGTAGATCGGGCGATCGCCGGCGAGCTGGCGGGCGAGCGCGAAGTACGAGTACACGTAGCCGCCCGCCTGGTGGATCAGAAACACCGGCGGGAGGGCGCCGCCGGCGCGCAGCGTGACCGCGCCGGCGTGGGCCGGCAGCGCGTCGGCGCCGTCGAGGGTCGCCGCGAGGCTGCGCACCGTCGGGTGGGAGAAGATCCGCGCGACGGGGATCCGGGCGCCGAGCTCGCGGCCGAGCTCGGACACCAGGCGCAGCGCGAGGAACGAGTGGCCGCCGAGCGCGAAGAAGCTCTGATCGATGCCGATCCCGCGGCGGCCGAGCACGCGCTCGAAGCACAGGCACAGCTGCCACTCGAGCGGGGTGCGCGGGGCCTCGCCGCGCGGCGTGGAGGACAGCGATCGCTGCGCGGCATCGGGCGCGGGCAGCGCGCCGCGATCGAGCTTGCCGTTGCTGCTCAGCGGCAGCCTGGCGAGCGCGACGAGGAAGCGCGGCACCATGTAGTCGGCGAGCTGCGCGCGCAGCTGGCGCTCGGCGAGCTCGACGAGCTCCCCGAGCTCGGCCGCGGGGGCCGACGTCGCGACGTAGCCGACCAGGGCGTCGCCATCGGCGCGGTCGCGGCGCAGGACGACCACGGCGTCGTCGACCCCGGGCACGCGGCGCAGCGCGGCCTCGATCTCCGACGGATCGATGCGGTAGCCGCGCAGCTTGATCTGGAAGTCGCTGCGGCCGAGGCAGACGACCTGGCCATCGGCGCCGCGCTTGGCGACGTCGCCGGTGCGGTAGAGCCGCGCGCCGGGCTGGCGCGACCACGGATCGGGCAGGTAGCGGTCGGCGGTGAGCGCGGGCTGGCCGAGGTAGCCGCGGCCGACGCCGGCGCCGCCGATGTACAGCTCGCCGGGCAGGCCGTCGGGCACCGGGTTCAGCCAGCGGTCGAGCACGTGGAGCGCGATCTGATCCATGCCGCGGCCGATCGCCGGCGACTCGCCGTCGACCAGCTCGGCCTCGGTCAGCGGCGCGCACGCCGCGCACACCGAGGCCTCGGTCGGGCCGTAGGCGTTGAACACCGTGCGGCCGGGCGCGAGCCACGGCCGGACGACCTCGGCCTCGAGCCGCTCGCCGGCGATGATCAGGGTGCGCAGCGCCGGCAGCGCGCGGTCGTGCAGCATGGCGAGGAACGACGGCCGGATCGTCCACCAGGTGATCGCGAGCTCGCGCAGCTCGGCGACCAGCGCGTCGTCGGGCACCAGCCGGTCGCGCGGCAGGATGACCAGGGTCGCGCCCGCGGCGAGCGCGTTGCCGATCTCGGAGATCGACGCGTCGAAGGTCAGGTTGGCGGACAGCAGCAGGCGATCGCCGCGCCGGGTGCCGTAGTGCGCGAGCTCGGTGCGGATCAGGTTCGCCAGGCCGCGGTGCTCGAGCAGCGCGCCCTTCGGGGCACCGGTCGAGCCGGACGTGTAGATGACATAGGCGAGCTGGCCGGGGGTGACGGTCGGGAGCGGTGTAACCGCGTCACCGGCGGCGGCGATCCGCGCGTCGAGCGCGTCGAGCCGCCAGACCGGCGTCGGGCCGGGCACGCTGGCGCGGTCGGTCACGACCAGCGCGACGTCGGCGTCGGCGAGGATCGCGCGCAGCCGCTCGTCGGGGTGGCGCGGGTCGAGCGGCAGGTAGGCGCAGCCGGCCTTGAGGATGCCGAGCAGCATCACGATCGCCTCGGGGCACGGCTCGACCATGATCGCGACCAGGCGCTCGCGGCCGACGCCGGCCGCGACGAGCGCGCGGGCGAACCCGTCGGAGCGGCGGGCGAGCTCGCCGTAGCTGAGCGTCCGGGAGCCAGTTCGATCCGCAAACGCGACGGCCACCGCGTCGGGGTCGTGCGCGACCGACCGGGCGACGAGGTCGGCGAACAGCTCGGCGGGCACGACCACGTCGGTCGCGGCCGGCCGGGCGGCGAGCGGCAGCTGGGTCAACAGCGCCGTGGGCCGGTCCAGCGCCGACTGCAGCACGCACGCGAGCGCGTCGAGGCAGCCCCGGATCGTCGCCTCGCGGTACGCCGCGGTCCGGTACTCGGCGGTGATCGTCAGCCCGTCCTCGGACTCGCCGGCGAAGAACGTCAGATCGAGCTTGGCCGCGGGCGGCGCGAGCTCGACCATCCGGGCGCTGGCGCCGTCCCACGCCGGCATCGCCATCGCCTGGTTCTGGACGACGAGCATCACCTGGAACAGCGGGTTCTGCGTGCCGTCGCGGTCCTCGACCAGCTCCTCGACGAGCAGCTCGAACGGGTAGTCCTGGTTGGCGAACGCGTCGACCACGGTGTCGCGGACCTGGGCGGCGAAGCGATCGAACGTCTGGTCGGCGCGCGGCCGGGCGCGCAGCGCGAGCGTGTTGACGAAGAACCCGATCAGCGGCTCGAGCTCGCGGTGGTTGCGCTGGGCGATCGGCGCGCCGATCACGATGTCGTCGCTGCCGGTCACGCGCTGCAGCACGAGGTAGAGCGCGGCCGCGAGCAGGGTGAACGGCGTCGTGTGGTGCCGGGCGCAGTACGCGGTGAGCGCGGCGGTCAGCGCGGCGCCGAGCGGCCGCGTGATCGTCGCGGCGGTGACGTCGTCGCGATCGCCGCGCGGCGGGTCGTGCGGCAGGGTGCAGCTCGGCGGCGGGGCGGCGAGGGTGTCGAGCCAGTACGCGCGCTGCGCGGCGGCGGCCTCGCCGGCCAGCCACGTGCGCTGGTAGGCGGCGTAGTCGGCGTACTGGATCGGCAGCGCGGGCAGCACGGCCGGCACGCCGTGGCGGTTGGCGGCGTAGCAGGCGTCGAGCTCGCGGACGAGCACGCCGAGCGACCAGCCGTCGATCGCGATGTGATGGACGATCAGGACGAGGGTGTGGCGCGCCTCGCCCTGCGAGTACACGACCGCGCGCAACAGCGGCGCGCGATCGAGCGCGAACGGCCGGCCGACCTCCAGGGTGATCGCGCGGCGCAGCCCGTCGTCGATCGCGCCGTCGTCGCCGTAGGTGCCGGGCCGGCGCTCGAGCACGAGCTCGACGCGCTCGTTGATGATCTGCCGGGGCTCGTCGTCGATGACCTCGATGTGCGTGCGCAGGATCGCGTGGCGCACGACCACGGCGGACAGCGCGGCCTGGAGCGCGGTGAGGTCGAGCGGGCCGCGGACGTCGATCGCCTGCACGGTGTGATAGGCGGCCTGGCCGGGCGCGAGCTGGTCGAGGAACCACAGGCGGTGCTGGCCGAACGCGAGCGGCGCGGGGCCGGCGCCGGCGCGCCGCGGGATCCCGGCCGGGGCCGGCGCGGGCGTGGCGGCAACCCCTGGCCCGGCTTCGCCGAGCAGCCTGGCGAAGCTCGCCAGGGTCGGGTGCTCGAACACCGCGCGCAGCGGCAGGCGCACGCCGAACCGCTCGTTGAGCCGCGCGATCAGCTGGGTCGCGAGCAGCGAGTGGCCGCCGAGCGCGAAGAACCCGTCGTCGCGGCCGACGCGGTCGACGTTGAGGACCTGGCGCCAGATCTCGGCCAGCGCGGTCTCGACGCCTGGCTCGGGCGCGACGAACCGCTCGGCGGCGACCGGGCGGTCGCCCTGCGGCCGGGGCAGCGCGGCGTGGTCGATCTTGCCGTGCGCGGTGACCGGCAGCTCCGCCAGGGTCACGATGTGCGCCGGCACCATGTAGTCGGGCAAGAACTTGGCGAGGTGGACGCGGAGCTCGGTGACCTGGAGCTGCATCGCGTGGGCGAGCGCCGGCTGGTTCCAGCGCGGGCCGGGCGCGGACTGCAGCGGGTGCAGCGGCGCCTGCGCGGCCGGCAGCTTCGCGCGATCGAGGTCGCCGGCGCGGACGGCGGGGCCGCGGCCGGCCAGCCAGTCGAGCAGCGCGGCGTCGTCGGCGAGCGCGCGCAGCACCGGGGCCGACGCCGGGCGCTCGAGCCTGGCGCGCAGGGCGTCGCTCGCCGGCTCGCGGCGCAGGAACACGTCGTAGCGATACTTGTTGAGCTCGTTGACCGCCGCGCCCGGCCGGGCGCTCAGCACCACGGCGCGGATGCCCTCGAGCTCGCCCGCCAGGCCGGCGAACATCGCGGGATCGAGCACCAGCTCGTCGTCCTGCAGCGCGCCGGTCCGGACCCGGGCGGCGAGCGCGGCCCGCGTGGTCTCGGGCGTGGCGCGGCGCGACGCGAGCTCGGCGTGGTAGGCGTCGAGCAGCGCGAGGTTGCGGACGTCGCCGACGAACATCGTGCCGCCGGGCGCGAGCAGCGCGGCGCACGCGCGCAGCACGCAGAGCAGGTAATCGCGATCCGGGAAGTACTGGATGATCGAGTTGAGGATGATCGTGTCGAACCGCCGGCCGTCGAGCACGCCGAGCTCGTGGGCGGGGCGGTGGATCAGCTCGACCTGGCCCAGGCCCCGGCGCGCGATCACGCCGCGCAGGGTCTCGAGGGTCGTGGCCGAGAAGTCGACGCCGACGTAGGCCTCGCACGCCGGGGCGAGGTCGAGCAGCAGCATGCCGGTGCCGCAGCCGATCTCGAGCACGCGGCGCGGCGCGAGCGCGCGGAGCGCCCCGAGCGTGTCGTCGAGCCACTCGCGCATCTCGGCGTCGGGGATCTGGTCGCCGCCGAGGCTCTCGCGCCAGCCGACGGTGTTGAAGTCCTCGACCCCGGTCGGGTTGGCGGCGCTGTAGGTCGTCTCGAACGTGTCCTGCCAGCCGGCGACCTGGTGATCCGCGGCGCGGCGCAGCGCCTCGCGCGAGCCCAGGCGGGCGAGGTCGGGGACGACGTAGGCGATCAGCCGCGGGTCGCCGGTCGTGGCGTCGAGCGTGACCAGGCTGTCGCGTACCGCGGGCGCGGCCTGGATGCAGGCGCGGATCTCGTCGAGCTCGATGCGGAACCCGCGGATCTTGACCTGGTGATCGATGCGGCCGCGGTACTCGAGGTCGCCCGAGCCCAGCCGGCGCGCCAGGTCGCCGGTGCGATACCAGCGCTCGGCCGGGTCGACCGGCGACGGCACGAACCGCTGGCGGGTCAGCTCGTCGCGGCCCAGGTACGCCCCGGCCACGCCGGCGCCGCTCACGTAGATCTCGCCGATCGCGCCCGGCGGGACCGGCTGGCCGCCGGCGTCGAGCAGGTGCATCGCCAGGTCGGGGATCGGCACGCCGATCGTGCTCGTGCCGGCGCGGGCGTCGACCTCGCGGATCTGCCGGTAGGTCACGTGGACCGTGGTCTCGGTGATGCCGTACATGTTGATCAGCCGCGGCTGCGCGTCGCCGTGACGCGCGATCCACGGCAGCAGATCGGCCGGGTCGAGCGCCTCGCCGCCGAACACCACGCAGCGCAGGGCGAGCTCGGCGTCGCGCTGCTCGGCGCGATCGACGGCGATCACCGCCTTGAACGCCGACGGGGTCTGGTTCAGCACCGTGACGCGCTGGCTGCACAGCAGATCGTAGAACGCGGCCGGATCGCGGCTGACGTCGTGCGGCACGACGACGAGCTTGCCGCCGTAGCACCACGCGCCCCAGATCTCCCAGACCGAGAAGTCAAACGCGACCGAGTGGAACAGCGTCCACACGTCCTTCTCGTCGAAGTGGAACCACGCCTCGGTGGCGCGCATCAGCCGGACCACGTTGCGGTGGCGGATCGGGCAGCCCTTGGGCGTGCCGGTCGAGCCCGAGGTGTAGATGATGTACGCGATGTGATCGGGCGTCACGGCGACCACGGGCGCGGCGCACGGCTCGGCATCGGGCCGGGCCGGCTCGAGGGCGAGCACGGCGCGGGCGCGCGCGCCGGCGGGCAGCTCGGTGCCGGCGTCGGTGATCACGCAGGCCACGCCGCTGTCCTCGAGGATGAACCGGACGCGCTCCTCGGGGTACTTGGCATCGATCGGCACGTACGCGGCGCCGGCCTTGAGGATCGCCAGGACCGACAGCACGAGATCGGCGCTGCGCTGGCGGTACAGGCCGACGAACGAGCCGGGCGTGACGCCGGACGCGATCAGCCGGTGGGCGAGGCGGTTGGCGGCGGCGTCGAGCTCGGCGTAGCGCCAGCGCTGGGCGCCGTCGACCAGCGCGGTGCGGCGCGGGAACCGGGCGGCGGTGGCGGCGAACACCTCGTGCAGGCACGGCGCGGCGGCGAACGGCTGGCGCGCGTGCTCGCGGGCGGCGATCTGCGCCACGGCGACGTCCGGGGGCACGAGCCGGAGCTGGGCCAGCGCGGCGTCGGGCGCGGCGACGGCCTCGGCGAGCAGGCAGGTGTAGGCGTCGGCGATCGCGGCGACGGTCGCGCGATCGAACAGCCGCGCGTCGTAGACCCAGTTGACCTGGAGCTCGCCGCCGACCGCGGTCAGGAACAGCTCGAGGTCGAACCGCGCGGTCTGATCCTCGCCGACGCGCTCGAGCGTCAGGCCGGGCAGCGCGAACGCGCGCTCGGGCAGGTTCTGGAACACGAACGACACCTGGAACAGCGGGTGCCGGTTCATGTGGCGGCTCGGGCTGACCCGATCGACCAGCTGCTCGAACGGCACGTCGGCGTGGGCCATCGCGGCGAGCGAGGTGTCGCGGACCCGGCGGACCAGCTCGCCGAAGCTCGGCGCGCCGTCGAGGTCGGCGCGGATCACGAGCAGGTTGACGAAGAACCCGATCAGGCCCTCGAGCTCGGGCGCGGCGCGGTTGGAGCTGGCGACGCCGATCGCGAAGTCGGCCTGGCCGGAGTAGCGATACAGCACGGCCTGGAACCCGGCGAGCAGGGCGTTGGCCAGGGTGGTGTCGCGCGCGCCGGCGAGCTTGCGCAGCGCGGCGGTGGTGTCGGCGGCGATCGTGGTCGCCACGGCGCCGGCGAGCATCGCCTCGGCCCGCTCGGGGCGGGCGCGGTCCCACGGCAGCCAGATCGGCGGCAGGCCCGCGAGCTGCTCTGCCCAGTAATCGAGCTGCGGCGCGAGGTGCGCGGCGCCGTGGTGCTCGCGCTGCCAGTGCGCGTAATCGCCGTACTGCACGGCGAGCGGCGGCGGCGCGGCGCCGCGCTGGCGGCGGAGCTGGTAGTGGTGGGCGAGCTCGCCGAGGAACACGCCGATCGACCAGCCGTCGCACACGATGTGGTGGATGGTCACGATCAGGACGTGGTGATCGGGGCGGCACGCCAGCAGCCGGGCGCGGATCAGCGGGCCGCGCTCGAGGTC
>DASWOO010000711.1:0-5233 GCA_036404335.1 Kofleriaceae bacterium | reverse complement strand
ATACCGGTATGTACGGCTACACGGCGGAGTTGAAAATATATTTGTGGGGGAAGACAAATGTTATTAATACTATGCATCAAATGACTTTCACAAATATTCGCCTCCAATATCTGACTTCTTTATATATTGTAAAAGTTGTTGACGGACCTTGAGGATCGCCGGGCGGCCGACCGCGGCGAGCGCGGCCTCGACGTCGGCGTTGTCGACCGGCGCCCAGCGCGCCTGGGGCAGGCCGAGCCCATCGAGGAACTGCTTCTGGACCAGGCGGTCCTGGATCGTGCGCAGCACGTCGGCGGCGGGGCGGACCGGCGCGATCGCCTCGAGCGCGTCGAGCACGTCGGCGGGCACGTGCTCAGTGTCGAGGGTGATCACGTCGACCTGGGCGGCCAGGTGGCGGGCGGCCTCGATATCGTCGAGCGCGCCGACCACGACGCCGTCGGACACCTGCGCGGTCGGGCACCGGGGGCTGGGGTCGAGCACGATGATGCGATAGCCCATCTGCCGGGCCTCGATCGCCATCATCCGGCCGAGCTGGCCGCCGCCGAGCACGCCGATCGTGGCGCCGGGCCCGAGCGGCTTGGCGACCGGCCGGGTCACGGCAGCGTCTCCGCGAGCACCCGGGCGGTCTGCGCCGCGCGGTAGGCGTCGAGCCGGGCGGCGACGGCGGGGTCGTGGAGCGCGACGATCGCGGCGGCGAGCAGGCCGGCGTTGACCGCGCCGGCCTCGCCGATCGCCAGGGTGCCGACCGGGATGCCGCGCGGCATCTGCGCGATCGACAGCAGCGAGTCCATGCCGCTCAGCGCCTTGCTCTGCACCGGCACGCCGAGCACCGGCAGCCGGGTCTTGGCCGCGGTCATGCCCGGCAGGTGCGCCGCGCCGCCCGCGCCGGCGATGATCACGTGCAGGCCGCGATCGATCGCGGTCGACGCGTAGTCGAACAGCAGGTCCGGCGTGCGGTGCGCGCTGACGATCCGGGTCTCGTGGGCGACGCCGAGCTCGGCCAGAATATCCGCCGCGAGCTTCATCGTGGCCCAGTCGCTGTGCGAGCCCATGATGATGCCGACCTGTGCGCTCATTCGGAGTCCCTTCGCGGCCCGGCGGCGCGCCGCAACCTGTCGCCGACAGCTTCGCCCAGGCCGGCGGCCGGTGGCAACGCGGCGATCACGACATCGACGCCGCGCGCGTCGAGCTCGCGCAGCGCGGTGTACAGCTCGTGGGCCATGCCGGCCGGATCGTCGGGCAGCGGATAGGCGACCGCGGCCAGGTCGCGCCACGTCGCGAACAGCGCGGCGGGCGCGAGCACGGCGACCCGCTTGCCGGCGGCGGCGGCGACCCGCGCCGGGACCTCGGCCGGCGCGCAGGCGTAGACCACGGCGCTCGGCGCGTAGTGGCTGGCGAGCGTGCCGGGCGCGGCGGGCGCGGCGGCGTCGGGGACGAGCAGCGGTCCGGTGATCGGCTCGATCGCCTCGCGCGGCAGGCCGCCGGGCCGGAGCAGCACCGGGCGGCCGCGGGTCAGATCGAGGATCGTCGACTCGACGCCGACGTCGCACGCGCCGCCGTCGAGCAGGTAGCCGACCACGCCGGCGAGATCGGCGGCGACGTGATCGGCGGTGGTCGGCGACACCCCGCCGAACCGGTTCGCGCTCGGCGCCGCCACGCCGCCAACGAACTGCGCCAGGAGCGCGCGGGCGACCGGGTGCGACGGCACGCGGATCCCGACGGTGTCGGCGCCGCCGGTGGTCGCGCCGGCGACCCGCGGCCCCTTGCGCAGGATCAGCGTGAGCGGCCCCGGCCAGCACCGGCGGGCGAGCTCGCGCGCGGCGTCGGGGATGTCGATCGCCCAGCCGGCGTCGAGCAGCGCGGCGTCGGCGAGGTGGACGATCAGCGGGTGCGCGCGCGGCCGGCCCTTGGCCGCGAAGATCCGGGCGACCGCGTCGTCGCGCGCGGCGTCGGCGCCGAGGCCGTACACCGTCTCGGTCGGAAACGCGACCAGCCCGCCCTCGGCGAGCACCCGGGCCGCGCGTTGCAGGTCAGCGCCGCGTTCCATGACGAGCGTGCCTACCATGGATAGGCCGCGCGGGGACGCACGTCCGCGCGATCGGCCGTGACGCTCGCCAGGCCGCGCCGCGTGCGATACGTTCGCGGCGTGCAGGTGTTCCTGATCCGGCACGCCGAGGCGATGGCCCAGACCCATGCCGTCGCGGACGCGCACCGCTCGCTCACGCGCGCCGGCCGCCGCCAGGCCCGCGCGCTCGGCGACCGCCTGCGCTGGCACGACTGCGTCCCGACCCACATCTGGGTCAGCCCGCTCGTCCGCGCCGTGCAGACCGCCGAGCTCGTCATCGCCGGCCTCGAGACCGAACTGCCGGCCGACGCCCTGCCCGCGCTCGCCCCCGACCAGCCCGCCCGCGCCGTCCTCGCCGCGCTCCAGCCCCTGCCGCCCGGCTCGGTCGTCCTCCTCTTCGGCCACGGCCCCGGCCTCACCGACCTCGCCAGCCTGCTCGCCGGCCGCCCCACCCTCGCCTCGCTCGCCACCGCCGAGGCCCTCCGCATCGAAGACGGCGCCCTCCGCTGGCGCTTCGCCGCCGACGCCGACGCCCCCGAGATCCTGTCTCGCTAGCCGCCCCCGGCCAGGAGCGGACAGATCGGCCTCACAGGGCGAGATCGGCGAGCGAAGTAGATCAAGGTAGCTGCCGATGCAGCACAACCAGCAATCGCGGCTCGGCCGCCTCGCGCTCCTCGTGATCGGGCTCGGCGTCAGCTCGGCGGCTCAGGCCGGAACGTCGGGGATCTTCGGCGGCGGGCCGTTCTATAACAACGCCACGAACAACATCAACGAGATCAAGGGCTCGGGATTCACGGAGGCCGTGGTCTGGAACATCGAGGTCAAGACCAATGGCGACCTGAACTTCAATGGCGAGTTCCCGCTGGTCTCGAATGGCAGTTATATCGGGGCGCAGACCCACCCCGACTTCGCGTCGAACATGGCGGCGCTCAAGACCGGGACGATCAAGCGCATCACGTTCAGCATCGGCAGCTCGAACGTCGGCGACTGGCAGGACATCAAGGCGCTGGTCAACGCGCAGGGCACCGGGTCGACCAGCATCCTGTACCGCAACTTCCAGGCGCTCAAGGCCGCCGTCCCCGCGGTCGACGCGCTCGACTTCGACGACGAGAACAGCTACGACCAGGCCTCGACGGTCCAGTTCTCGGTCATGCTGGGCAACCTCGGCTATCACGTCGTGCTCGATCCGTACACCAACGCGGCCTACTGGACCTCCGTGGCGTCGGCGGTCAACAGCCAGCGCCCGGGGACGGTGGACGCGGTGCACCTCCAGGCCTATGCCGGCGGCGCCGGCAACAGCCCGTGCTCGGGCTGGGGCTTCGGCGCGGTGCCGGTGTTCGCCGGGCTCTGGGATCAGAACGCCACGCCGGCCCAGGTCCAGAGCACGCTGACCACCTGGCACAACCAGTGCGGCGTCACCGGCGGCTTCATGTGGCTGTACGACGACTTCGTCGGCACCGGTAAGGCGGCGCAGTACGCCGCGGCGATCAACAACGCCGTGGGCGGCACCACCAGCACGATCTACAACCAGAGCTCGGGCATCGTCACGGACGGCTCGACGTTCACCGGCGGGATCGACGGCGTCGGCAGCGCTTACTCCGCCGCCCTGCTCGGCGCCAGCCTGGTCTGGAACGCCGTGAGCTTCTCGTTCGGCCCCGCCAACGGCATGGACGTGATCAGCGCCGCCGGCCAGACGATCCCGCTGACCGCCGGCCACGCCTCGTCGGTCTCGCTGCTCGCGCTGGCGATCAACGGCCAGCAGACCGCGCAGGTGTTCACCGTCAACTACACCGATGGCACGAGCACGAGCGTCACCCAGAGCCTCAGCGACTGGTTCACGCCGGCGCACTTCACGGGCGAGTCGATCGCAAAGGCGATGGCCTATCGCAACAACAGCAATGGCAGCCGCGACAACCGCACCTTCAACCTCTACGGCTACGCGCTCGCGACCAGCACGGTGAAGACGGTCAAGAGCATCACCTTGCCGAACAACGCGCAGGTCAAGATCCTCGCGATCGGCCTGCACCCGTAGGCGCGCGCTCGTCGGCCGAGGTCCGGCCGCGCAGGATCTGCATCGTCATGAACCGGTTGTAGCCGCCCCGGTCCCACCACCACGACGCGAGCACGACGAGCGCGATGGTGGCGGCGAAGTACAGCGGCCACAGCGGGGTCATCGGTAGCTGGGCGCGGAAGAACAGCTCGTTGAACACGAAGAACTGCACGACGAACAGGAAGAACGAGGTCCGGCCCATGCGCGTGGTGATGCGCAGCCAGCCGTCGAGGCGGCCGAGCCGGTCGACCGCCATCGTCGCCGCGAGCAGCAGCAGGCCGACGCCGGCGTGGAACACCAGGTAGACCGGGCCGGGCGGGCGCTTGCAGCTCAGCGACAGGAGCGTGGCGGCCAGGCCCTCGGGGTCGATCGCGCCGGCCTCGCGCGCCATCGCGCCGAGCTTGGCGCCTACCAGGCCGAGCAGGACGGCCGCGCCGCCGATCCGGTGGATCAGCCGGGCGGCGCCGACCTGGCCCTCGCGCTTGAGCCGCGCGGCGAACGCCGTGCCGAGCGACGTGCTCGCCAGGTAGACGGCGAACCACGGCAGCACCGGGAAGGTGTAGATGTTGGCGCGGTACGTCGGCCCGGGCGTGAGCTCGCCGACGATCGCCGCGCGCCACCACGCGTGCCACGCCACGGGCCACAGCTGCATCACCACCCAGCTCGCGACGAACAGCGCGGCGCCGAGCATCAGCCGGGTCCGCGGCCGCAGCGCCTCGACGAGCAGCGGCCCGACGATGATGCAGAACGCGATGGTGTCGGTGATGAACACCTCGTACAGCGCCCAGTCGAGCCGGCCGAGCCGGGGTTCGTGGGCCAGCGCGATCACGACGTGGCCAAAGGTCAGGAAGAACAGGCCACGATCGGCGAGCCGCAGGCGCGTGGCGCGGAAGCTGTCGGGCCGCATCGCATAGAGGAAGCCCGCCATCATGCCGCTGAGCACCATGAAGGTCGGCGACGCCACCTTGCCGACGCGCTCGAACCAGTCCTCGAGGTGCTCCGCGCCGTTGCGGCCGAAGTAGGTCAGGCCGAAGTGCGAGATCAACACGAACAGCATCGCCGAGCCACGCGTGGCATCGAGCGCGCGGATCCGATTACCCATCGTCGCCAATCGCCGC
>DASWOO010000710.1:0-3064 GCA_036404335.1 Kofleriaceae bacterium | reverse complement strand
GCCGCGCCGCTGGCGCGGGCGTCGTCGAAGTGCTTGTGGAGGATCTGCGAGGCTTGCGACGCGCGGCCGTCCGACGGCGGCATCGCCATGACGATCGCCACGAAGTCGGCGATCGCGGTGTCGGGGTCGGCGCTCGCCCAGTGCCTGGCGCCCGGCTGGATCGCGCCCGGCGTCGCGTCGATGGTCAGCGCGGCGACCTGGGCGCACACGTTCTCGAGGCCCGCGCGGTAGAACAGCGTCGGCTGATTGGGCAGCACCGGGATCGTCGCGCCGCGGCCGTAGCCGTCCGACGGCATGCCGCTGATGATCTGCGAAATCGCCGTTGGCTTCTGGTTGGCCGTGGTCTCGTCGAGCTGGCAGATGTCGACGAAGCCGAGGCGGTTGTTGAGCGCCGCGCACAGGTGGTCGCGGCGGCTGACCGCGATCACCGCGCCGTTGGTCTTCTCGGTCAGGGTCTCGGCCGCGTTGGTCGTGATCGACGAGGCCAGGAGCTCCTTGACCAGCGCGTTCCACGAGCCACCCGACTTGACGAACACGTCGAGCACGCGGAGGAACTCGGGGTCGATCGGGTTACACGGCGCGGAGTTGACGTAGTAGCAGAGCTTCTGGCCCCAGGCCTGGCTGACCAGCGGGTGGCTGGCGAGCAGCGCCGCGAAGTCGTCGATCGTCGCCATCGGCGCGATCACGTCCTGGAACGCGAACAGGCCGGGCTGCTTGATCAGCGCCTGATCGGTCTGCGGGTTGTAGAACCACGAGTAGGTGCTCGACAGGATCGACCGCGTCGGGTCGAGCTGCTGGTGGCAGCCGAAGCACGCCGAGCCCGGCACCGCGTGGACGCCATCGAGCCCGGGCGTGGTCGGCGGCGAGGTCGGGTCCTGGCCGTCGACCGCGGTGCCGGTCGCGACGATCAGCGCCTGGTTGGTCGTGACCCGCATCTGGTTGCTGCTGTTGGTCGGCCAGTTGGCGAAGAACGCCGGGGTCGAGAAGAACCCGACGCGCGGCGTGCGCAGCACCAGCGCGCTGGCCTTGCGCAGCGCCGGCAGGTCGTAGAACGTCGTCGGCTGCTCGCCGGCCTTGGGCGCGCGGATCGTCACCAGCTTCCACGTGGTGAAGTCGGCGTCGGCGGTCTGGCCCGTCGAGGTCGCGTGCGGCGGGCAGTTGCCCGACGGGCCCTTGTGCGACGGGATCTCGCCGTACAGGAGCTCGCTCAGCGACTGGGCGCTGGCCTTGAAGCTGACCGGATCCTGGTGATCGCACGTCGAGTCGCCGTAGGTCAGGCCGGCGAGCTCGGCGTTGTAGAAGTGCATGTAGTTGGGGCTCTTGGGATCGAGCGAGTCGGTCAGCGGGATCGGGCCGGCCGAGGTCTCTACCGTGATCATCAGGCTGGGGTTGGCCTTGGCGAACGCGTCGGTGATCGCGCCGCCGTCGTCGACGGTGCGGCTATCGAGGAACGCGTAGAGCTCCATCAGCGCCGGCGTCATCATCAGCTGGTGGGTCGTGAACGCGGCGGTCAGCGGCTGGCCGGCGGCGGTCAGCGCCAGCACGGTGCGCGCGAAGCTCTCGCGCGCGTTCTGGACCAGCTGCGGGGTCACGCGGCCGGTGCCCAGGCCGTTGGGCGGGATCAGGTCGACGAAGTCGCTGACGTCGATCTGGGTCTGCTGGAACGCCAGCTCGAAGAACACCAGCATCTTGTGCTGGTACTCGGGGAGCTGCATCCACCCGTCGATCAGCGTGGCGAGCGCCTTGGGATCCTGGACGACCTGGGCGATCTCGTCGTCGGTCGGGGCCAGGCCGACGAGGATGTTCTTGACCTTGGCGACGTAGACCGACGGCGGATCGGGGGTGAACGCGGCGCTGCCGTCGTCATCGCCGGTGTCGTCGGCGGCGTGGTCGTTGCCGCAGCCGGTGACCGCGAGCGCCCCGAGCGCGAGCGCCGAGCTCGCGAGCAGCGCGGCGCGGTAAGACAGTCTAGCTTTCATGGTAGCCGCATAGAGCAAGCGGCCTGCCATGCGCCAAGTCCATGACGTGACTGGCGAATCGAGTCAGCTTGCCCCACCTGGACGACCTGCTGTCGGCGGCACCCCACAGCAGCTGCAGGGTCGAGCCTACAGCTTATGCTCCGGGCCATGACTGCCCGTGTCTCGATCGATCCCGGCCCGATCACCACGATCTGGCTCGACCGCGCCGACAAGCGCAACGCGCTGGACGGCGCCATGATGCGCGAGCTCGCCGCCGCGCTCGACCAGGTCGCGACCGACCCCGGCGCGCGGGTGATCGTGCTGCGCGGCCGCGGCCCGATGTTCTCGAGCGGCATCGATCATCAGCTGCTGATCGAGATCATGAACGAGGCCAAGCGCGTGCCGTTCCAGCACGTCCACCACGAGCTGCAGGACACGTTTCACCGCATGGCGCGCCTGGCCAAGCCGGTCGTCGCCGCGATCCACGGCGCGTGCGTCGGCATGGCGCTCGAGCTCGCGCTGGCGTGCGACCTCCGGCTGGCGACCGCCGACGCGGTGATCGGCCTGCCCGAGGTCGCGTTCGGCATCGTGCCCGACGTCGGCGGCACGACCCGGCTGGTCCGCGCGGTCGGCGAGCCGCGCG
This sequence comes from Kofleriaceae bacterium, assembly GCA_036404335.1. GTDB lineage: Bacteria > Myxococcota_A > Polyangia > Haliangiales > Haliangiaceae > JABFXX01. Next base: position 463 of record DASWOO010000710.1, on the reverse strand, counting down.
CCCGCGAGCTGATCCTGACCGGGCGGCTCGTGCGCGCGCGGACCGCCGAGCGCTACGGCCTGATCCACGACGTCGCCGACGACGCCGCCGGGCTCGACGCCCTGCTCGCCCGCCGCACCGCCCAGCTCGCCGCGCACCCGCCCGCCGCGCTCGCCGCGGTCAAGACCCTGACCCAGGCCTCGGCCGACATGGGGACCCAGAGCAGCTTCCGGCTCGAGGGCGTCGTCCAGAGCACGCTGATGGCCAGCCCCGAGCAGCTCGCGGCCCAGTTCCCCGCCGCGCTGGCGTTCATCAAGCACGCGATGGCCAACCCCGAGTGATCGCGGTCAAGATTGCGAGGTCAGCCGTGCGGCGTGCCACGCGAGGTGGTCGGCGACGAAGCTCTGGATGAACCAGTAGCTGTGATCGTAGCCGGCGTGGCGGCGCAGGGTCAGGCGCTGGCCGGCCGCGCGGGCCGCGGCCT
>DASWOO010000709.1:0-5451 GCA_036404335.1 Kofleriaceae bacterium | reverse complement strand
CGCCGACCACGTCAACCCGGGCGATCCCGGCATGCTGCGCGAGCTGGTCGAGCTCGCGGCCCAGCTCGGCGATCACGCGGCCGCGGCCCGCCACCTCGCGGCGCTCGCTCACCGGCTGAGCGGCGCGCGGCGCGGCGACGCCCTGCTCGAGCTCGCCGACGTCTACTACGACAAGCTCGACGACGCGGTGCGTGGGCGCGAGGCGATGCGCAAGGCGGCCGACGCGTTCGGCTCGGGCTCGCGGCGCGACGCGACCCTGCGCATGCTGGCGACCGAGGCCAGCGCGCACCTGGCGTGGGACATCGTCGTCGAGTCGCTGCGCGCGATCCCGGTCGAGAAGCAGGCCGCGGCCGATGTCACCAGCCTGGCGGGGGCGCTGATGCGCGCCGGCCGCGACGCCGACGCGCTGGCGGCGGTCCAGGCCGCGACCGACGCCGGGCGCTACGACGACGGCGGCGAGCTCGCCGGCCACCTGCAGTACGAGATCCAGCGCAAGACCGAGCTGGCCCGCACCCTCGAGGATCGCGCCGGCGCGGCGCCGCCGGACGACGCCCAGCAGCTGCGCGACGAGGCCCAGCAGCTGCGGTTCTCGATCGGCCAGCCGGGCGACGAGCCGCTGCGCGACACCGCCGTGCCCGACGGCGAGGCGCCCCGCTCGGACACGGCGCCGTGGCCGGTGCGGACCAAGACCAAGCCCGGCCTGCCGAGCCGCGGCGTCGCGCCGGCGCCGGTCTCGCGCGTCACCGCGATCATCCCGGTGGTCGAGCCTGCGGGCGACGACGACGAGACCGCGACGCCGTCCGAGCCGATCATGCGCTCGCCGGCCAAGCCGCTCGGCCGGATCAAGCTGGCGACCAAGCAGACGACCAAGCCGCGGATCGCGGCGACCCGGCCGCCCGGCGAGCCGACCGCGATCATGGAGGTCGTGGTCACCGACCTGCCCGCGCCTGGAGACGACGCGGCGCCGGTCGACCCGGCGGCCGACGACGAGGCGCTGACCGACGCGGTCGTCGTCGATCCCGCCGAAGATCTGGCCGAAGATCTGGCCGAAGATCTGGCCAAAGATCTGGCCGAAGATCTGGCCGAAGATCTGGCCGATGACAGCAATGACAGCGCGATACCCGAGTCCGACGAGACCAGCGGCGGCTGGCAGTCGGTGTCGGTGCCGAACCTGACCTCGAGCCCGGCGATCGCGCGCACCCTGTCCGGGCCGCGGCTGATCCCGCCGCCGCCGCCGATCCTCGACGCGCCGGCGCCTCCGGCCGACGAGCACGACCGGCCGTCGGTCACGATCACCGGCACGGCCGACGAGACCGCCGCCGCGCTCTTCCTCGCCGCGGCCTCGGCCAATCGCGATCTGCTGTTCGCCGCGCGCCGCGCCGACCCCGACGACCCGGCGATGCTGCTCGCCCTGCTCGCCCACCTGGGCGATCGCGAGCCCGCGCTGCGCCGCGAGCTGCTCGACGAGGCCACCCGCACCAGCCACGGCCGCGCGCTCGCGATCGCGCTCCACGAGCAGGCGCTGGCCGCCCGCGAGGCCCACGAGCCGGCGCGCGCGACCACGCTGTGGTCCCGGGCCTACGCCGCCGACGCGCGCTACGCCCCGGTGTGGATGCCGCTGGCCGACGCGCTCGCCGCGGCCGACGACTACGACACCGCGCGCGAGCTCTACGACATGGTCGCGCGCTCGGACCACTACGACGCGCAGCGCCGCGCGTTCGCCGCCGATCGCGCCGAGGCGCTCGGCCGCGACGACTCGATCGTGTCCGGCGAGATCAAGCGGCCCGCCCCGTCGGGATCATCGGGATCCGGCGCGACCCCGGCCCTGCCGCCGGTGCCCGCCCCGTCCGAGCTGCCGACGCCGCCGCCGTTCGCGACGCCGATCCTCCCCGATCAGTTCGAGCAGGCCCGCCTGGCCGCCGAGCGCGAGGACTGGCCGGCCGCGGTCGACGCCGCCGAGCGCGCCGCCGCCACCCACGCCAAGGACCTCGCCGTGCTCGAGCTGCTCGAGCAGGTCTACCTCGCGTCCGGCAACGTGCCGCAGGCGTCCGAGGCGATCGGCCGCCAGCTCCTGCTCGTCGAGGATCCGGCCCAGCGCGCCGCGCTGTGGCGCCGCCGCGCGCGGATGTTCCGCGACGTGCTCGGCCGCGACGCCGAGGCCTACCGCTGCCTCAAGGAGGCCCACGCCTGCGCGCCGGCCGACCCCGAGATCGCGTACCAGCTGCGCACGGCGGCGATGGTCCGCGGCGAGTGGCCGCTCACCGCCCAGCTGCTGTATCGCGAGATCGCGGCGTCGGCCAACCCGCGCGACCGAGGCGCGCTCCACCTCGAGCTGGCCCTGATCTACGAGGAGCGGCTCGACGACTACGCCCAGGCCCAGGCCAACTACGAGCAGGCGCTGGCGTTCGACCCGACGATCCCGGCGGTCAAGCTGCCGCTCGCCCGGCGCTACGAGGCGATCGGCCGGTCGAGCGAGGCCGCCCGGCTGTACGAGGAGGCCGCGGCGTCGGCCCGCGCCGCCGATCGCGCCGGCCTGCTCGAGGCCGCGGCGCGCTGCCGGGTCGCCGCGCTCGGCACCAGCGATCCCGATCTCGCCGCCCAGCTCGACCGCGCCGAGGTCGCCGGCGATCTCGACGCCGCCGCCGAGCTGGCCCAGCAGCTGTGGCGCGCCGAGCCCGGGCACCCGGCCGCGTTCCGCGTGCTCGCCGGCCACGCCCGCGCGCACGGCGATCTGACCGTGCTCACCGATCTGACCCGGGTCCGGATCGCCCGCGCGACCAACCCCGACGATAAGGCGCTGGCGTGGCTCGAGGTCGCGCGGCTCGCCGACGAGCTCGGCGCCCACGACCAGGCCGCGCGCGCGTACGACCTCGCGCTGATCGAGGATCCGGGCAGCGCCGCGGCGCTCGATGCCCGCGGCGCGCTGGCGTTCCGGCTCGCCGACTTCGCGACCGCCGACCTGATCTACCGCGACCTCGGCGCCGGGGAGTCGGTGCTGGGCGACGACGAGCTCGCGCTGCGCCGGTCGATCATCGCCGAGCAACTCGGCCGCGACGCCGAGGCCCTGCAGCTGGCGCGCGAGGCCAGCGAGCTGGCGCCCGGCCGCCGCGATCTGATGTCACGCGTCACCGAGCTGGCGGTCCGGGTCGGCGACACCGGCGCGGCGCTGACCGCGGCGCGCGCGGTGCTCGAGCTGGTCCCGCTCGACGACGACGAGGGCCGGTTCGCCGCCCACCTGACCTACGTCGATCTGCTGCGCCAGGCCGGCGAGGTCGACGAGGCCACGTTCCAGCTCGAGCGCGTGCTGCGCGATCACCCGGTCCACCCCGGCGTGATCGAGGCGCTGGCGCAGGTCCACGGCGCGCGCGGCGACTGGGCGAGCGCGACCCGCTACCTCTACATGCTCGTCCCGCTCGCGCCCTCGCCCGGCCAGCGCGCCGAGCGGCTCTACCAGCTCGGCGAGATCGTGCTGACCCAGGTCCGCGACTTCGACCGCGCCGACGATGTGTTCCTGCGCGCGTCCGACCTCGATCCCGGCCACGTCCCGACCCTGCGCCGTCTGATCGACGTCTACTGGCGGGCCGACGACCCGGGCGGCATCGTCGAGGTCGCGAGCGAGCTGGCCGACAAGGACGCCCTGGGCGACGCGATCGCCGAGCCGTCGCTCGCCCGCGCCCTGGTCGCCGCGGCCCTGGTCGGGGACACCCAGCTCGCCGGCCGGCTGATCGGCCTGCTCGGCGACGGCGCCGCGCGGCCGATCGTTGATGCGCTGGCCGAGCTCGCCGGCAAGACCGGCCGGCTCCAGCTCGGCTCCGCCGCCACCGCGGTCGGCGAGCTCGCCCGCCGCGGGGTGCTCGACCTCGCCAAGCTGCGGGCCGCCGCCGCCGGCACCCCCGCCGCCAACGCGCTGTAGTCCCGTGCATCGGGGCTATTGACGGGGTTGTAACGCTGATTACATTGGCCGGGCCATGAAGCTCGACAAGCTCACCGTGAAGGCCCAGGAGGCGATCGCCGCAGCGCGCGACACCGCCATGGCCATGCACCACGCAGAGGTTCGCCCCGAGCACCTGCTGGTCGCGCTGCTCGAACAGGAAGGCGGCGTCGTGCCGCGGATCCTGGCCAAGCTCGGTGCCGATGCGCGCGTCGTCCGCGCGGACCTGGCGAAGATCTTCGAGAAGTTCCCGCGCGCGCGCGGCGCCGCGCTCGACATCGACGCCGGGCGTGCGTTCAAGGACATCTGGGAGGTCGCCGGCCGCGAGGCCGCGCAGATGAAGGACGAGTTCATCTCGACCGAGCACTTCCTGATCGCCCTGTCGGACGCGAAGGGCGGCGCGGGCGACGTGCTCGTCGCCTCCGGCGCGACCAAGGACGCGATCCTCGAAGCGCTGGTCGCCGTCCGCGGCAATCAGCGGGTCCAGGACGCCGACCCCGAGGCCAAGTACGAGGCGCTCGAGCGCTACACCCGCGACCTGACGCGGATGGCGCGCGACGGCAAGCTCGACCCGGTGATCGGCCGCGATGAAGAGATCCGCCGCACGATCCAGATCCTGTCGCGGCGGACCAAGAACAACCCCGTGCTCGTCGGTGAGGCCGGCGTCGGCAAGACCGCCGTCGTCGAGGGCCTGGCCCAGCGCGTCGCGCAGGGCGACGTGCCCGAGTCGCTGCGCGGCAAGCGGATCGTCTCGCTCGATCTCGGCTCGCTGATCGCCGGCGCCAAGTACCGCGGCGAGTTCGAGGAGCGGCTCAAGGCCGTGCTCAAGGAGGTCTCGTCCGCGGCAGGCGAGGTCATCATGTTCATCGACGAGCTGCACACGCTGGTCGGCGCCGGCGCGGCCGAGGGCGCGACCGACGCGGCGAACTTGCTCAAGCCGGCGCTCGCGCGCGGCGAGCTGCGCTGCATCGGCGCGACCACGCTCGACGAGTACCGCAAGCACATCGAGAAGGACAAGGCGCTCGAGCGCCGGTTCCAGCCGGTGGTCGTCGACGAGCCGACGGTCGACGCGACGATCGCGATCCTCCGCGGCCTCAAGGACCGGTACGAGGTTCACCACGGCATCCGGATCCGCGACGCGGCGCTGGTCGCCGCGGCGCGGCTGTCGCATCGCTACATCCCGTCGCGCCAGCTGCCCGACAAGGCGATCGATCTGGTCGACGAGGCCGCGTCCCGGCTCAAGATGGAGATCGAGAGCGTGCCGACCCCGATCGACACGCTCGAGCGCCGGGTGATGACCCTCGAGGTCGAGCGCGCCGCCCTCGAGCGCGAGGACGACAAGCGCGCCAAGCGCCGGCTGCCCGAGGTCGAGCTCGAGATCGCCGAGCTCAAGGAGCAGGCGTCCGCGATGAAGGCGCAGTGGCAGCGCGAGCGCGAGCTGATCGGGAACCTGCGCTCCAAGAAGGAGAAGCTCGACGCCCTCAAGACCGAAGCCGACAAGCTCCAGCGCTCCGGCGACT
>DASWOO010000708.1:0-3825 GCA_036404335.1 Kofleriaceae bacterium | reverse complement strand
TTGGGCCGTACGAAGGGTTATTCGGCGACCGAGATGGTCGACCACGTGTCGAACACGGTGCCGCCGCCGAGCTCGGCGATCGGGACCTCGAGCACGATGGCGGTGACGTTCAGGTCCTTGGTGAAGTCAGGCGCGCAGCTCGGCGGGTTCCACAGGTTGACCGCGTCGGCGTCGGCGCCGGCCGGGCCCTCGGCGAGGAGCGAGTCACCGCGGCAGTTGGCCGCGAGCGTCGCGTTCTTGTCGCCGATGCCGCCCGTGCCGCCGAAGAACCGCTGAGCGAGGAACGCGCGGACCTGGAAGAACCGGACGACGTCGAAGTGGAACGCGTCGGCGCGGGGCCCGATGAAGTACTTGACGTCGAAGTCACCGGCCTTGCCGGTGTTGACGGTCAGCGACGCCGCGGTGTTGGTCTTCGACGCACCGATCGTCGTGGTCTTGCCACCGGTCAGCGGCGTGCCGTTGGCGGTGCCGTTCTTGAGCACGGTCAGGGTCATGGCCTGGACGTCGGTCGCGTCCGGGTCCGCGGCCTCGAACCGGAACACGTAGTCGTCCATGCCGGTCGGCTGCGTGGTCTTGTCGGCGACCTTGGTGACGTGGAACTCGTAGCGCGCCTTGCTGCTCAGGTAGTACTGCTTGCCCGGCAGCGAGCGCGGGTTGAAGTACATCGTCATCGTCAGCTTCGTCGGGTCCGACGGCGACTTGAACGCGAAGTGATCGCTCAGGTTGAGCGAGCGAGCCTTGAGATCGGTCTCACCATCGTCGTGATCCGACGCGTAGACCGTGTGACCGGCGATCGAAATGGCCGCCACAGCAGCGACCATCGATGCGGAAATAAGCGCCATCCTCTTCATCTAAAGCTCCTTTGGATCTCAGCAAGCGAGTCCGTTAAATCGTCACCGCGGGTCCGCGGCTGTCGTCTTCCTCGCGGTCTCTACGACAGCGCGCTCGAAATGGATCGACCGAGATCTGCGAATCAGTCTGTGAGACCGCTACCGGCTGAGCGCCCGTGCCGCGACGCGCTGCGGCACTTTTGCCATCGATCCGCGGCGCTGCCTGACCCGTACCTGCCGCGGGCCACAGCGGCCCACGAGGACGCACCCATGATCCTGTCCAATACACATCAGACGCGGCGCACGATCAGGGCGGCGGTCGCCGGCATGATCGCCGGCGCGATCGTCGTCGGTGGCGTCGCGATCTGCCGCATGCCGCATCGCGCCGCCACTGGCCTCGCGGCCGAGCTCGCGCCCGACCCCGCGGTGCTCCACTATCATTACCCCAACCCCACGGTCCAGCGGGCGACCGCGGCGGACGAGGCGTCCACGATCACGGCGCTCGAGCTGCGGGTGAAGACGACCCCGACCCCGTTCGATTATGCCGAGCTTGGAGATCTCTATCTCCGGCGTGCGCAGGTCAACAATGACCCGGCCGATTATCAGACCGCCGAGACGGCCGCAAAACGCTCGCTCGAGATGCTGCAGTCGCCCAACGGCGCGGTGCTGACCCTGGCCAAGCTCGCCGAGATCCGCCACGACTTCCGCGCGGCGATCGACCTCGCGCACCAGCACAAGAAGCGCTCGGCCGGCGCGCAGATCATCATCGCCACCGCTCACCTGGCGATGGGCGAGCTGCGCGAGGCCGGCGACGCCGCGCGCGCGGCGATCGACATCAAGCCGGATCTCGCCGGCTACTTCATGCTCGCGCTGATCATGCAGGCCCAGGGCCGCGACGCCGAGGCCGCGTTCGACTTCGCCGCCGCGGCGCGCCACGAGGAGCAGGGCGATCTGCAGGGCTCGGCCCGGCTGCGCGCGCTGTGGGGCCGGTTCCTGCTGCGCCGCGGCGCGCTCGACGGCGCCCGCCAGGCGTTCGACGAGGCGCTGCGCATCGTCCCCGAGTTTCCGCTCGCCCTCGCCTACCGCGGCGAGCTCGCGCTGCGCACCGGCCACGCCGCCGAGGCCGCGACCTGGTTCGATAAGGCGTTCGCCGGTTCGCGCCAGGTCCGCTACCTGATCGATCAGGCGCGCGCCCAGGAGCTGTCCGGTGATCGCGACGGCGCCGACGCGCTGCGCACCCAGGTCGAGGCGATCGTCCGCAGCGAGCTGGTCGAGGGCGGGCTCGGCCACCGGCTCGATCTCGCCGAGGTGCTGATCGACCGCGGCCGCCCGGCCGATCTGGTTGAGGCCGTGGCGCTCGCCCGCGAGGAGGTCTCGCGCCGCGGCAGCTTCGAGGCCCGGTTCCAGCTCGCGCGCGGCCTGGCCCGGACCCACGCGACCGACGAGGCGATGCGCGAGGTCCAGACCGCGCTGGCGTCGGGCGCGCACGAGGCGCAGCTCTACGAGCTGGCGAGCGAGCTCGAGGCCCAGCACGGCAACCCCGCGGCCGCGGCGCTCTACGCCAAGCTCGCCGACCGGCTCGATCCGGGCAGCTCGGGCTGGCGCAAGATCGGCCTCACCGGCGCGGTCACCAGCGGTGGCAAGTGAAGCGCCTCGCCCTCGGCATCGCGAGCCTGGTCGCGCTCAGCCTCGCGCTCGCCGCGCCGGCCGCCGCCCACCCGCTCGACATCGGCTACCTGCGGATCGACGCCGAGCACGCCACCGTCAAGGTCGCGCTCGACATCCACGTCAACGCCGCCGCCCGGCTCACCGGCGTGCCGGTCGAGCAGATGGACGCCGCCGCCCTCGCCGCCCACGCCGGCGCGCTCGCCGACGCGACCTTGCGCACCGCGCCGATCGTCACCAGCGCGGGCCCCTGCACGTGGACCCAGGTCGCCACCGCGAGCCTGACCGGCAACACCGCGAGCCTGACCGGCGAGGCCCGGTGCCCGGCCGCGCCGCGCAACCTGAGCTGGACCCTGCCGTTCGTCGCCGACGGCCGGGTCTCGCCGACGTTCCAGGTCCTGGTCAAGGCACAGCTCGCGGGCGAGGCCAAGGTCGCGATCGCCGACAAGACGCGGCCGAGCTTCGCGCTCGCCGCCCACGCCGCGATCGGCTTCGCGTCGTTCGTGTGGACCGGCATCGAGCACATCGGCGCCGCCCCGAGCGAGTGGCGCGGCGCCGGCGGCTGGAAGCTGCCCGACGGCATCGACCACATCATGTTCCTGCTCGCGCTGATGCTGGCCGGCGGCAGCCTGATCCGCATCCTGGGCATCGTCAGCGGCTTCACCCTGGGCCACTCGATCACGCTCGCGCTGTCGGCGCTGCACGTCGTCCGGCCGCCGGCGTCGATCATCGAGCCGCTGATCGCGCTGTCGATCGTCCTGGTCGCCGGTGAGGCGATGCTCGGCAAGTTCGAGGGCCACCGCTGGAAGGTCGCGTCGTTCTTCGGCCTGATCCACGGCTTTGGCTTCGCCAGCGCGCTCAACCAGCTCGACCTGTCGACGGGCGACACCGTGCAGGCGCTGTTCGGCTACAACCTCGGCGTCGAGCTCGGCCAGGTGACGATCGTGCTGATCGCCGCGCCGCTGATCCTCTACCTGCAGCGCCACCGCCGGTTCCACCCGCTCGTCCGCACGCTCGCCGCGGCGATCTGCATCGCCGGGATCTACTGGTTCTTCCAGCGGCTGTAACGCCTACGCGAACGCGGGCGGCTTGCTACGCTGGCGGGCCCGCGATGCCGTCCACGACCAACACCTCGCTCGGCGGTGATGCCTGGGTCATCGACGACGAGGTCGAGCGGCTGCGCGAGTGGGCGAGCGACCGGGTCTATCCGCTGCCCGGCGACGCCGAGGTCACGATCGGCGCGAGCGACGCGTGCACGCTCCAGCTCGTCGATCCGAGCGGCCAGCTGTCGCGCCAGCACGCGCGGATGTCGCGCGAGCCGACGTGGCTC
>DASWOO010000707.1:0-2261 GCA_036404335.1 Kofleriaceae bacterium | reverse complement strand
CGGCGGATCGCGAGCTGCCGGCGGGCTGGACCGAGACCGGCACGCCCGGGACCAAGGCCGCGTGCCTGGTGTACATCAACGAGGTCTGGACCGACATGCGTCCGCTCAGCCTCCGCAAGAAGCTGGAATCGCCCTGAGCGCGGCGCCGCGGCTCCAGCGGCCCGACGTGGCCGCCGAGCCGCTGTTCAACCAGTGGGCGGCGGCCCGTCCCTCGACCTCGCGATCGACCAGCGCCGGCGGTCCGCGCGCTGCTCGAGCGCACGCTGCGCGAGCAGGCGGCGGCGCTGGCGTTCGCCGACGCGATCGGTGAGCTCGATCGCGTGCTCGCCGCGGTGCCCGCGGGGATGTAGCTCGAGGCGTCGTACGCGCGTGCCGGCGCCGCTGCGCGGCTATGTCGAGCTGGTCTACGACCTGCAGCACCGGCCGTCAACGCGCGTGGTCGAGAGCCTGCTCTACCGCAGCGCGCACGACGGCGCGGCCTCTCGCGGCGCGCGCTGACGGGCGACGCGCGGCCGTACGTGTTCGGCACGCCGCGGCTGACCGACGCCGACACCCTGGAGCTCCGCCGCCCGTTTCGCGATCCGGCGCGCGACGCGCTGTTCGCGGCGCGCCACACCGCGGCGCCGGTCGGGCCGCTGCTCGAGGCGCTCGCGACGCGAGCGTGCTGACCGATCCTGCGATCCCGTACGTCCACGCCTGCGCGGCGTCGCGCTCGAGGATCCGTCGCTCAAGCTGATGCTGCGCCACGCCGGGTTCCCGCGCGTGGTCGAGCTCGACGAGCGCGCCAGCTCAGCCAGCGCTCGGGCGCGTAGCTGGCGATCAGCAGGGTCATCATCAGCAGCGAGAACCAGATCACCGGGCCGAACATCAGGCCGATCATCAGATGCATGGCCAGGCCGAAGCCGAACGCGTAGGGCCGGGTCCAGCGCAGCGCGAACCACAGCGGCGCGCCGCACTCGAAGACCAGGACCGCCACCTGGAACGCCGTCCAGGCGGGCGCCGGCAGGTGATTGGCGAACAGCCAGCTGATCGGCGTCTGATACGAGTCGTGCAGGTGGGTCCACAGCACGTGGGGCTCGTGGAGCCAGTCGCCGGTCGCCTTGCAGATCCCCGACGAGCCATAGAACACCGGCAGCAGGAACTGGAAGAACGCGACGCAGCCGCCCGAGACCTGCGTCGGCCGCGCGCGCGCCCGCCAGGCGTCGATCGAATAGCGCGCGCCGCTCGGCGTCAGGCACAGGCCGAGCGCGACGACCGGCCCCAGCTTCGACACCGTGAACGCCGCGAGCCGATCGGCGAGCGCGACGTAGATCAGCAGCACGGCGAACGACCCGCTCGCCCAGCGCGTGACCAGCCCGGCGGCGGTGGCCAGCCCGGTCACCACGAGCAGCGCGCCGACCGACCACGCCGCCCACACCGGCAGCGCGGGCAGCGCGAGCGGCTGGCGCCAGTCGGACATCGCCGGCACGCGGAACCCTGCGACCGACAGCCAGTCGTCGGCGTGCGCGATCCGCGACGACAGGAAGCCGAGGATCGCCAGCGGCGCGAGGATCCGCAGCGCCGCGAGCCGCGCGATCGGCCGCGGCCGGAACACCGCCGCGCGGGCCCAGGCGATCAGCCGCCGCATCGCCGCTTCCGTTCGGTGGCGGGCGTGTAATACATCTCGCGGCGCTGATCCGCCGGCGCGGGCGCGAGCGGATCGTAGTGGTAGCGCTCGACCGGCGCGCCCGCCGCCGGGAACGGCCGGACGAGCTTGACCAGCCGGATGCCGCCGATCGGCACCGCGACCCCGTCGGGCACGCCGGCCGCGTGGCCCGCCGTGATGTACGCGTCGAGCGATTGCATCGCCTCGCGGCTGTGCTCGTAGAAGTAGCCCAGGCGCTGCAGCCGCGACTCCTTGTCGTCGGGCTGGATCGGGAAGTACGGCCGCGGATCGAGCGCCTCCCAGCGGCCGGTGCACGCCCACGCCTCGAGCCGGAACTCGATCGCGAACGCGCTGGCCCGCGGGAACAGGCAGGTCGCCTCGGTGAAGAACCCGGCCGGCCGGACCCAGGCGACGTCGGGCGGGTGATGGAGCAGGGCGGCGAAGTACACGCACGCCAGGCCGACCAGCGCGCGCCGGAACCAGCGCGGGCCAGGCCCGACGGCGACGGGCTCGGAGCGGGGCTCGATCGGCACGCTGTATCGTTGGCGGGGTCGCGGCCCGGCGTCTGGGTCGCGACGTTAAGACTGAGTGTGCAGTTACCGTGGCAGCGGAGTCG
>DASWOO010000706.1:0-6749 GCA_036404335.1 Kofleriaceae bacterium | reverse complement strand
GCAGGCGCTGACCACCCTGCGCAAGCTCGGCCTCCAGCCGCGCCGGACGATCCGGGTCGTGCTGTTCACCAACGAGGAGAACGGCGTGCACGGCGGCGCGGCCTACGCCAAGGACCACGCCGGCGAGCTGGCGCGGACGGTGATGGCGCTCGAGTCCGACTCGGGCGGGTTCGCGCCCGTCGGATTCTCGGTCGGCGCCGCGCCCGAGCTCGAGGCCGGAATCACGGCCAAGGTCGGCGACATTGCGAAGCTGCTCGGCGCGATCCACGCGACCCGGGTCCGCACCGGCCACGGCGGCACCGACATCGGGCCGATGGAGCCGGGCGGGGTGCCGACGATCGGCCTCGACGTCGACAACCGGACCTACTTCGACATCCACCACACCGACGCCGACACGTTCGACAAGGTCGACCCGGCGGCCCTGGCCGACGACGTCGCGGCCGCGGCGGTGCTGGCTTACGTCGTGGCCGACTTGCCGGACAGGCTCGATGCCCGGCTCGATGCCGGCAGCGTGCCGGCCGCCGGCAGCGTGAAGTAGAAGCACGAGCCGCGGCCGAGCTCGCTGATGAAGCCGATCGCGCCGGCGTGGGCCTCGACGATCCGGCGGGCGAGCGCCAGGCCGAGGCCGACGCCGCCGGTCGCGCGGTCGCGGCTCGGGTCGGCGCGGAAGAACGGCGAGAACAGGCCGGGCTGGTCACCGGGCGCGATGCCGGCGCCCCGGTCGATCACCTCGACGCGAACTTGATCCAGGGTGCCGCTGACCTGCAGCTCGATCGGCGTGTCGTCGGCCGAGTACTTGCGGGCGTTGTCGAGCAGGTTGTCGAGCGCGCGGCGCAGGATCACGGGGTCGGCGGCGATCTCGGTGGCGAGCGCGGGCCCGGCGTCGGTGCCGACCAGGGTGCGGCCGGGCCAGCGCGCGCGGAACCGATCCGCGGCCGTGGCCACCACCTGACCGATGGCCAGCGGCTCGAGGTGGAGCGGCGGCCGGGCCTCGTCCCAGCGCGGTGCGTCGGGGTCGAGCCGCGACGAGACGATGATGTCGTCGAGCAGCTGCTCGAGCTCGGACAGATCGGTCGCGATCTCGGCGTGGTAGCGCTGGACCTTGGCGAGCTCGGCGGTCGCCGCCAGCTCGAGCACGACGCGGATCCGCGCGAGCGGCGTGCGCAGCTCGTGCGACACGTCGGCGAGCAGCCGGCGCTCCGCCGTGCGCAGCCGCTGGATCTGCCCGGCCATGTCGTTGAAGGCCTGGCCGAGCAGGCCGATCTCGTCGGCGCGATCGACCGGGGCGCGCACGCCGAGGTCGCCGGCGCCGAGCGCGCGGGTCAGCTCGGCCAGCCGCTCGAGCGGCCGGGCGATCGACCGGGCCAGCGGCATCGCAACCAGCACCAGCGCGAGCACGACGGCGGCGATGATCAGCAGCACGACGTGCACGATCGCCGGCGTCGAGTGCGCCTGGACGGTGACGATGCCGTCGGGGATCGGCAGCAGGAACCGCGCGGCGAGCAAGGTCGCGGCGACCGCGACGAACAGCAGCGCGCCATGCAGCCAGATCCGGCCGGTCAGCGTCACGGCGCGCCTCGTCGGGTCGGCGCTTCGGCGGGCTCGGCGGCCGGCTCGTCGTCCGTCGTCAGCACGTAGCCGGCGCCGCGAACGGTGCGGATCAACGCCGGCGCGCCGAGCTTGTGGCGCAGCTTGGAGATCCGGACGTCGATCGACCGGTCGAACGCGTCGTCTTGGCCGGTGCCCTTGGCCAGCTCGAGCAGCTGGTCGCGGCTGAGCACGCGGCCGGCGCGCTCGACCAGGATGCGCAGCAGGGTGAACTCGTAGCTGGTGAGCTCGACCGGCCTGCCGCGGTAGCTGACGGTCATCGCGGACAGCTTGAGCTCGAGCGCGCCCGCGCGCAGCACGCTCGACGCCGGGCCGAGCTGGCCGCGGGCGCGGCGGACCAGCGCGCGGATCCGGGCGAGCAGCTCGCGCGCCGAGAACGGCTTGCTCAGGTAGTCGTCGGCGCCGAGCTCGAGCCCGACGATGCGGTCGGCCTCCTCGCTGCGCGCGGTGACGATCAGGATCGGGACGTCGGACGTGCCGCGCAGCGCGCGACACACCGCCAGGCCGTCGCGCCTGGGCAGCATCAGATCGAGGATGACGATGTCGTAGCTCGCCTGATGGGCCTGGATCAGCGCGGCGTCGCCGTCGCGCGCGATCGTGACGCCGACCTCGTGCTGCTCGAGGAACTCGGCGGTGAACCGGGCGAGGCGCTCGTCGTCCTCGACGAGCAGCGCGAGGATGTCGTGGCGCACGCGTCGCAGGGTAGCTCGCCGCGGCCCGCGCTCGCCGTACGATCGACGGACGATTACAAACGGTCACGAACCGAACATCGCGCGGTCATGCCCGGCGGCGAGCGTGAGGCCATGACCAGCGAGCCTGTCATCGAGCTCCGCGGCGCCGGCCGCGCCTATCCCACGCCCGCCGGGTCGTTCGCGGCGCTGGCCGGCGTCGACCTGGCGATCCCCGCCGGCGAGCTGGTCGCGATCGTCGGCCGGTCGGGCAGCGGCAAGTCGACCTTGCTGAACCTCATCGCCGGCATCGACCGGCCGACCGCGGGCCGGGTGCGGATCGCCGGGACCGACCTGGCCGGGCTCGGCGAGAGCGCGCTGGCGGCGTGGCGCGGCCGGCACGTCGGCGTGGTGTTCCAGTTCTTCCAGCTGCTGCCGACCCTGACGGTGATCGAGAACGTGTTGCTGCCGATCGAGCTGTGCGCCACGCTGCCGCGCCGGGCTGCGCGGGCGCGGGCGCGCGAGCTGCTGGCGCAGGTCGGCATCGCCGACCAGGCCGACAAGCTGCCGTCGGCGCTCTCGGGCGGCCAGCAGCAGCGCGCTGCGATCGCCCGCGCGCTGGCCAACGATCCACCGCTGGTGCTCGCCGACGAGCCGACGGGCAACCTCGACTCGGCCGCCGCCGAGGCCGTGCTCGGCTTGCTCGCCGGCCTGGCCCGCGCCGGCAAGACGGTCGTCGCGGTCAGCCACGACCGCGACATCGCCGCGCGCGCCGACCGCGTCGTGACCCTGGTCGACGGCCAGGTGGCGCATGCATAGCGTGCGCTGGCGCAAGCTGTGGGCCGAGCTCGCCGCGGCGCGCGGCCGGGTGTCGGCGATGGTGGTCGCGCTCGCGGTCAGCCTGGCCGGGCTCGGCGTCGTGCTCGGCGCGCGCGCGGTGCTGCTGCGCGAGATGACCGCGAGCTACGTCGGCACCCGCCCGGCGGACGCGACGCTCGAGCTGCCCGACGGCGTCAGCCCGGAGCTCCTCGCCGCCGTGCGCGCCCGGGGCGAGACCGCCGCGGCCCGCGAGGTGATCGCCGCGCGCGTCGGCGGCCCGGGCGGCACGCGCGGGATCTTGCTGTTCGCGACCGACGGCGACGACGCCGCGCCGGTCAATCAGCTCCGCGTCCAGGCCGGCGCGTGGCCGCCGGCGACCGGCCGCATGGCCGTCGAGCGCACCGCGCTGCCGGTGCTCGGCGTCGCCGACGGTGACACCGTCACGATCACCACGCCGCACGGCGCGCCGCGGCCGGTCCGGATCGCCGGGGTCGTCCACGATCCGGCGCTGGCCCCGGCCTGGCAGGAGCACCGCGGCTACGGCTACCTGACCCGCCAGACCCTCGCCGCGCTCGGCGAGCCCGACGTGCTGCACCAGCTGTGCGTGCGGTTCTCGCCCGAGCCGCCGACCCAGGCCGACGCCGAGGCCCGGGCGATGGCGCTCGCGCGCTGGCTCGGCGAGCGCGGCCACGCGGTGCGCGAGGTCCGCGTCCCGCCGCTGCGCCGCCACCCGCACGCCGGCCAGATGGCGGCGATCCAGCTGATCCTGCTGGTGTTCGGCGCGCTGCTCGTCGGGCTGTCGGCGATCCTGATCGCGACCCTGCTCGCCGCGCTGCTCGCGCGCCAGGTCCGCGAGCTCGGCGTGATGAAGACGCTCGGCGCGCGGACCTGGCAGCTCGCCGTGGGCTACGCCGGGTTCGTCGGCGTGATCGGCGCGCTCGCGCTGGTTCTCGCTCTGCCGCTCGCCTACCTCGGCGCGCACGCGTTCATCACTGGCGTCGCCGGCATGCTCAACCTCGCGGTCGACGATCCCTCGATCCCGCCCGGCGTGTTCGGCGCGGTCGCCGGCGCCGGGCTGGTCCTGCCGCTCGCGGCCGCCGCGGTGCCGATCCTGCGCGCGTGCCGGCGCAGCGTCCGCGACGCGCTCGCCGATCACGGCACCCGCGCCCAGGTCCGCGCCGCCCCGGCCTGGCTGCCGCACGCCGCGCGCAACGCCCTGCGCACGCCCGCGCGGCTCGCGCTGTCGCTCGGCCTGCTCGCGGCCGCCGGCGCGCTGACCATGACCGCGTTCAACGTCAAGCGCGCCTACGAGCACACCGTGCAGCGCATGCCGGCGATGTGGCGCTACGACGTCGATCTGCGGCTCGCCGAGCCTGCGCCCGGTGCGCCCGGCGCGCTCGCCGCCGCGCTGTCGGCCGTGCCCGGCGTCCGGCGCGTCGAGGCCTGGAGCGACACCACCGCCGCCTGGCCGCGTCCCGAGCTCCAGGGCCCCGATCTGGTCCACACTTACCCCGACCAGGGCCACGGCCGGTTCCACGTGTTCGGCGCGCCGCCCGACACCCAGCTCGCCCGGCTCCCGCTCGTCGCCGGCCGCTGGCTGACCCCGGGCGACACCGACGCGATCGTCGTCAGCGTCGGCCACGGCGGCCTCGGCCAGCGCCTCACGCTGTCGCTCGACGGCCAGCCGTCGACCTGGACCGTCGTCGGCGTCGTGGATCCCGTCCCGGCCGGCAGCGCGTTCGTCGCCGCGCGCGCCCCCGCCACGCTGTTTCGCGTCGCGTTCATCGCCGGCGCCGACCCCGCGCGCACGATCGCAGTGCTGAGCCAGACGCTCCAGACTCACCACGCCGCGCTCGCCGCGGTCGAGCCGCTCCCCATGCTGCGCGCGGCGCTCGACGATCACGTCGTGATCATCTCGCGCGCGGCGATCGTCATCGCCGGCATCATGGCGCTGGTCGGCCTGCTCGGCCTCGCCGCCGCGCTCGGCATCGCCGTGGTCGAGCGCACCCGCGAGCTCGGCATCTACAAGACCCTGGGCGCCGGCGCCGGCCACGTCGCCCGGCTGATCGTCGGAGAGGCCGTCGCCGTCGCCCTCGCCAGCTGGCTCCTCGCCGCGCTGCTGTCGATCCCCGCGACCCTGCACGTCGACGAGCTGCTCGGCCGGCAGGGATTTCTCGCGGCCGACTTCGTGATCTCGCCCGGCGCCGCGCTCGCCTGGCTCTTGATCGTCGTCGCCGGCAGCGCCGCCGCCAGCTATCTGCCCGCCCGCCGCGCGGCCCGGCTCACCGTCCGCGCCGCGCTGGCCTCGACCTGAGCGATCGCCCCTCGCTACGCGGAATCGCCCTGCTGCGACGCGGCTTCGCGGAATCTCCGGCACTGTGCACGGTCTGGCGCCGGATCCTCGACGGGCCCGGACTTGCACATGTGTTCCGCATGACTACAAAAATCGTCAAGCTAGGCGCCACCACGCTGTGCGCGATCCTGTTCTGCGTCGCGGGCTGCGCGTCCAAGCCGCGCTCGACGACGACGACCAACACGCACACCACCACCGAGCTGGATAACGGCGAGAAGACCAACTCCGACGTCAAGACGACGACCCGCGAGGAGCGCGACGGCACGCAGACCGTCAAGCGCACCGAGACCACGAGCCAGTCGCCCACCAGCCACTGACGCCGGACCTGCGGTACGATGCGCGCCGCCGGATGCTCGACCTGATCGCGCGGATCCTGGAGCGGCCGCTGGTCGTGCGCGGCGGCGCGCTGCGGCCGCTCGATGCGATCGTCGTGCTCGGCGCGACCCTGGCGCCGGATGGCGGGATGACGCCGGTGCTGGCCGAGCGGGTCGCCGCGGCCGCCTTGCTGTGGCGGGCCGGGGCAGGGCGGTTCGTGCTGGTGACCGGCGGCGTGACCCGGCCGGCGCTCGGCCGCGCCGAGGCCGACGCGATGGCCGACGGCCTGCGCGCGCTCGGCGTGCGCGACCCGGTGATCGAGCGCGCCTCGCGCACGACGCGCGAGAACGCCGCGCTGAGCCGGCCGCTGCTCGAGGCGCGCGGCGCCCGCTCGCTGTGGATCGTGACGCAGCCGTTCCACGGCCGGCGCGGCGCGCGGTTGTTTCGCCGGCAGGGCTTCGACGCCCACGCCTGGCACATCGCCGACAGCCTCGAGTATCGCGACCGGCGGCGCGCGGTGAAGTGGCTCGTGCGCGAGTACGCGGCCTGGGCGGCGCTGCTCGCGCGGCGAGCCTAGGGTTTCGTAGCAGGGGCCGGCGCGGCGGCCGGGTAGACCGCCGGAGGCGCCTCGGCGGATGCGTCGGTGACCAGGGCGAAGCCGAGCGAGGTCCTGGGCTTGGGCTCGCCGAGCTGGACGACCAGGCGATCCTCGACGATCCCCTGGTCGACCAGGTACCACTTGACGGCGTCGGCGCGGCGCCGGGCGAGGTCGGCGTCGGCGGGGCGGCGGGCGTGCTCGGGGATGCCGACGATGGTCAGCCGGATCGACGGGTGGGCCTCGAGCATCGTGATCAGCGGCCTCAGCGCCGCGCCGGCGGCGGGGGTGACCCGCGCGCGCCGGGACTCGAACTTGACCGGCGTGGCGAGCGCGGCGACGACGTCGGCGGGCAGCTGGTCGGGGCAGCCGTCGTCGTCCTCGAAGCCGT
>DASWOO010000705.1:0-3364 GCA_036404335.1 Kofleriaceae bacterium | reverse complement strand
CTCGGCGTCCTGGCGCTCGTCGCCCCAGTCCTTGCCGGCGGTGTCGACCAGCCACAGCGGGCGGGGCCGGAGCGGGTCGGGCGCGACCGCGAGGTCGTCGAGGGTGTGGCCGGCGACCCGCGGCGACGCCCACAGCTTGCCGCCGTACATCGAGCGCGACGGGAACGTCATGATCTCGACGTGCATGCGGTGCTGCTGGGTCAGCATCGGCGCCCCGGCGAGCCGCGCCATGCGATCGAACACGGTCTGGCCGAGCACCGCCGCCACCGCCGGCCCGCCGGTCACCACCGGGCCGAGCTGGTCGGGATCGCCGGCCAGGACGCAGACCTTGCCGCGGGCCAGGGCGATCAGCAGCAGCGGATCGGCGGCCTGGGTCGCCTCGTCGACGACCACGCAGTCGAACGCGGCGGCATCCGGGCCGCGGAGCAGGAAGTGATCGCAGCCGGCGCAGGTCGCGAGCACGACGTCGGCGCGCTCGACGATCGCGCGCTCGGTGTTGGCGAGCTCGCGGCCAGCGTCGCGGTCGAGCGCCCGGGCCTCCTGCCACAGCGCCCGGGCCTCGGCGCCGCGCTTGCCCGACGCCGTCTTGCGCAGCTGCCGGGCGCGGTCGCGCCAGTCGCGGGCGAGCTGGCTGGCGCCGTCGTCGTCGACCTGGGCGTCGACGGTCAGCGCGAGCAGGTCGGGGTGGACCCGCGCCGGGTGGCCGAGCCGGACCGCGCGCACGCCGGCGCCGGCGAGCCGGATGCCGAGGTTATCCACCGCGGTGTTCGACGACGCGGCGCACAGCACGCGCTCGCCGCGCGCCACGCGCTGGCGGACGACCTCGACCAGCGTGCGAGTTTTCCCCGTGCCGGGCGGGCCGTGGATCAGCGCGATCTCGCCGGCGCGCAGCGCGCCCTCAACCGCGGCGCGCTGATCGTCATCGAGCGCGGGATCCAGCGCGGTCCAGGTGATCGGCGCGAGCGGCCGCGGCAGCTTCACGCCGGCGGCGACGTCGCGGATCCGCGCGAGATCCGTCGTCGCCACCGCGGCCCGCGCCCGGGCGATCGCCTGATCGCCGCGGTCGAACGTCACCTCCGGCGCCTCCGGATCGATCGCGTAGTCGCGGTCGAGCTCGTCGACCGATCGATCGAGCATCAGCCACAGCGACCGGTCGTCGCGCCGCTCGTAGACCCCGCGGATCGCGCCCGGCTCGTCGGGGTGCTCGGCCCACAGCCGGATCGGGTCGCCCGGAGATAATCGCAGGCCGTCGAGATCGATCGTGTCCGGCACGGCGACCTGAACCCGCACCCGGTCACCCGGCGCGCCGCGCTCGTCGACGATGCGCAGCCGCGCCAGGGCGATGCCGAGCGCGACCCGCTGCGCCAGGCTCCGGCCGGCGCGCTCGCGCGTCAGCTTGGCTCGCACCGCCGCGCGCTCGGCGCGCCACGCCACCGCCAGCGCGTCTAGCCATGGTTCCGAGTCGGCCACCGGTCGACGATCGTACCGCCGAGCGCGTGCGTGTCCACAGCCAACTTGGCATGATGCGACGACATGCCCGCTCCCGAGCGCCTCATCCGGAAGACGACCTCGATCGCCGAGCTCTTGTCCCGCCGCGTGCACGACACGCCGGACCGCGAGGCCTACCGCTACCCGGTCGGCGGCGAGGGCAGCGAGTCGTGGCGATCGATGACGTGGCGCCAGGCCGGCGAGCGGATCAAGGCGATCGCGGCGGGCCTGCTCTCGCTCGGCCTCGACCGCGAGCAGCGGGTCGGCATCCTGTCCAACACCCGGGTCGAGTGGCTGCTCGCCGACCTCGGCATCATGTCGGCCGGCGGCGCGACGACCACGGTCTACCCGTCGAGCACCGCCGAGGAGTGCGCTTACATCCTCGCGGACTCCGACACCCGCTACGTGTTCATCGAGGACGACAAGCAGCTCGCCAAGCTGGTCTCGCACAAGCCCCAGCTGCCGGGCCTGCAGCGGCTGATCCTGATCGACGGCACCGCGCCCGACGCCCACAAGGACTGGGTGATGTCGCTCGCCGACCTCGAGGCCGCGGGCGCCGCGCACCTCGCCAAGGACCCGCGGGCGATCGACGACATCGTCGCCGGGATCAAGGGCAGCGAGCTCGCGACCTTGATCTACACCTCGGGCACGACCGGCAAGCCCAAGGGCGTGCGGCTGCTCCACGAGTGCTGGGCGTACTGCGCCGACGCGATCGACGGCACCCGGCTGTGGGGGCCGGACGACGTCCAGTACCTGTGGCTGCCGATGTCGCACTCGTTCGGCAAGGTGCTGGTGTGCGGACACATCGCGTCGGGCTCGGTGACCGCGGTCGATGGCCGGATCCCCAAGCTCGTCGATAACCTCGCGGTCGTCCGGCCGACGCTGATGGCGGCGGTGCCGCGGATCTTCGAGAAGGTCTACAACAAGGTCCTCGAGAACGCGAAGGCCGGCAGCCCGCTCAAGTACAAGATCTTCCAGTGGGCGATCGCGACCGGCAAGGCCGCCTCGGCGCTGCGCCAGCAGGGCAAGGAGCCGGGCGCGCTGCTCGCGCTGCAGCTGCGGCTCGCCGACAAGCTGGTGTTCTCGAAGATCCAGCAGCGGTTCGGCGGCCGGGTCCGCTACTTCATTTCGGGCTCGGCGCCGCTGTCGCGCGAGATCTCCGAGTTCTTCCACGCCTGCGGCATCCTGATCCTCGAGGGCTACGGCCTGACCGAGAGCTCGGCGGCGAGCTTCGTCAACCGGCCGGGCAGCTACGCGTTCGGCACGGTCGGCATGCCGGTGCCGGGCACCGAGGTCAAGATCGCGCCCGAGGACGGCGAGATCCTGATCAAGTCGCCGGGCGTGATGCAGGGCTATCACAAGCTGACCGAGCAGACCGCCGAGACCCTGACCGCCGACGGCTGGCTGCGCACCGGCGACATCGGCGAGCTCGACAGCAAGGGCAACCTCAAGATCACCGACCGCAAGAAGGATCTGATCAAGACCTCGGGCGGCAAGTACATCGCGCCGCAGGCGATCGAGGGCAAGCTCAAGGCGGGCTGCCCGTACCTGAGCCAGGTCATCGTTCACGGCGACAAGCGCAACTTCGTGTCCGCCCTGGTCACCCTCGACGAGGAGGCGATCATGAAGTGGGCCAAGGACCACGGCCAGGCCGGCAAGTCGTACGCTGACGTGGTCAAGTCCGACGAGGCCCGCAAGCTGCTCGAGCCGTACTTCGCCGACGTCAACAAGGGCCTGGCCAAGTACGAGTCGATCAAGCAGTTCGCGATCCTGCCGAGCGACCTGTCGATCGATCAGGGCGAGCTGACGCCGAGCCTCAAGGTCAAGCGCAAGGTCGTCGAGAAGAAGTACCAGGCGATGCTCGACAAGATGTACG
>DASWOO010000704.1:0-5824 GCA_036404335.1 Kofleriaceae bacterium | reverse complement strand
CCAGAAGTGCACCACGCCGGTCGTGCGGGTCAGCGCCAGCGCCTCGGCGTTCATCCACGCCAGCATCAGCACGCTGCCGGTCGCGGCGTCCTGCACGATGCACGGCACCAGGCCCCGGTCGTCGAACGTCGGCTCGGTCATCGCCGCGTACGTTCGCCGCGGCCGATCGCCATGTCAACTCGCGGAGGCCGGCCTAGGCTTCGGCGCCGGTGCGACCCTTGCCGCCCCGCCGCCGCCGCCGGCCGCCGCGGCGATCGCCACCCCCGCCATTGCCGCCGCCGGTGCGCTCGCCACCCCCGCTGCCGGAGCTCGGCCGCGGATGGGCGTGGGTGTGGCCGTTCTTGGGTGCGTCGGCCGCGATCTCGGCCGCGATCTCCGACGACATCTTGCCGGCGACCCGGTACTGGTCGGGCTTCCAGCCCTTCTGGCCGACCACGATGATCAACTTCTGGAACCGCTTCTCGAGGTGATCGAGGTAGTCGCGCTCCTGGCGCGACAGCAGCTCGGCCACGCGCGGCGCGCACTCGATCTCGATCTTCTCGTTGTCGACCATCATCCCCGAGCGCCGCACCTCGCGCAGCACCTCGTAGGCGACGGTCGCCACCGACTTGACGACCGCCGAGCCCTCGCAGGTCGGGCACGGCTCGGTCAGCAGCTGGACCAGCGACTCGCGGGTCCGCTTGCGCGTCATCTCGACCAGGCCTAGCTCGCTGATCTTGGTCACGTTGGTCCGCGACCGATCGCGCGATAGCGCCTTCTGGAACGCATCCCAGACCTTGCGGCGGTTGCCTTCCTTGTCCATGTCGACGAAGTCGATGACGATGATGCCGCCGATGTTGCGCAGCCGGAGCTGACGGGCGACCTCCTCGCAGGCCTCGAGGTTGTTCGCCGTCACCGTGTCCTCGAGGTTGCCCGAGCCGGTGTTGGTGAAGCTGCCGGTGTTGACGTCGATCGCGGTCAGCGCCTCGCCCTGATCGATCACCAGCGAGCCGCCCGAGCGCAGCGGCACCCGGCGCGACACCGCGAGCCGGAGCGCCGGCTCGATGTGGTACTGGTCGAAGATCGGCCGCCGGCCGTCGTACTTCTTGATCCGCTCGGCGAGCCGGGGCAGGAACGCGGTGGTGAACTTCTTCACCCGCTCGTGCTGCTCGTCGTCGTCGATCATGACCTCGGCGGTGTCCTCGCGCAGCAGGTCGCGGACGACGCGCAGCGCGAGATCGAGATCGGCGTAGACCAGGCCCGCGCCCGACATGCCGTCCTGCCGGCGGTCGATCTCGCCCCACAGCCGGGCGAGGAAATCGACGTCGTCGCGCAGCTCCTGATCGCTGGCGTCCTCGGCCGCGGTCCGGACGATGAAGCCCGAGCCCTTGGGCCGGACCTCGTTGACCAGATCGCGCAGCCGGCGCCGCTCCTTGTCCGAGCCGATCCGGCGCGACACGCCGACCTGCGCGACGTGCGGCATGAACACCGAGTAGCGGCCGGGCAGCGACAGGTAGCCGGTGACCCGCGCGCCCTTGGCGCCGATCGGATCCTTGACGACCTGGACCAGCACGTCCTGGCCGGGCCGCAGCAGATCCTCGATCTTGCGCGACGCCAGCTGCTTGCGCGACCGGGCGATGCGCGACGCCGCGCCCTCGGGCGAGTCGTCGCCTACGTCCTCGGTGTCCGCGTCTTCGAAGAGCTTGCGTTCGTCTCCGGAGCCCAGCACGTCGGCGACGTACAAGAAGGCGGCCCGCTCGACTTTGGAGCCGAGATCGACGAAGGCCGCCTGCATTCCTGGCAGGACTCGTGTGACCTTTCCTCGGTAGATGTTCCCGACGATTCCCCGATCGCGTTTACGTTCGACAAAGAACTCAGCTAATGCCCCGTCTTCGACAACCGCTACGCGGATCTCGGGGCCCTCAGCGTTGACCACGAGCATGTTCTGCATGGAAAGCTCTGCAATTCGTTGCGCCCGCTCCGGAGCAACACGACATCGATGTCGTGACCTTGGCTCGATATTTTGCGGGTCGAGTCCTGTCGGTAACATGAGAATCCCATCAATACAAGGGATTGCGAGGGGCTCAACTCGCCTGGCCCATCGCTTGCTTTACGTCTCGTTGCGTCGATGTTGCCGCATCGGCCACTCGGTGTCGGGATTATTCTTAAGCCTCCCGAACTACAGCTTAGTTAGTTGATTTGACTAGAATCGAACGCCTGGGTTGCCGCCCGGGCGTTCGTGCTTTTCGGGGTGGTATCGTCGTACCACTGTGACCGTGGTCGCATTCCCTGGGGACGCTACCGAGGCGATCGAGTTCGTCCTGGACCTCGCCCGGGCGCTCCACCGCTACGGCACGCCCGCCCACCGCCTGGAAGAGGGCTTGCGCGACTGCTGCCGCCGGCTGGGCCTCCGCGCGGAGGTGTTCTCCACGCCGACCACGATCATCATGAGCTTCGGCGAGCCCCAGGAGCTGCGCTCGCGGATGATGCGGGTCGAGGGCGGCGAGCTCGACATGGACAAGCTCGCGCGGGTCGACGCGCTGGCCGAGGACGTCGCGTCGCTGCGCCTGACCCCGGCCGAGGGCACCGCGCAGCTCGAGGCGATCCTGGCCTCGCCGCCGCCGTTCGGCCACGCGCTGTCGACCCTGTCGCATGGCGTCGCCGCCGGCTCGCTCGCGGTGTTCATCGGCGGATCGCTCGCCGACGTCGCGATCTCGGCGCTGGTCGGGCTATCGCTCGGCCTGCTCGCGCAGTACGCGCAGCGCTCGACCGACCAGGCGCGGGTGTTCGAGCTGGTCGGCGCGGCGTTCGCGGCGTTCGCCGCCGGCCTGGCGTCGTCGCTGTGGACCGGCACGACGCCGTCGATCATCACGCTGTCGTCGCTGCTGATCCTCCTGCCCGGGCTGTCGCTGACCGTGGCGATGACCGAGCTGGCGACGCGAAATCTCATGTCGGGCACGGCGCGGCTGATGTCGGCGGTGATCGTGCTGCTCGAGCTGGTGGTCGGCGTCGCGATCGGCGAGCGGGCGGCCGGCGCGCTGGTCACGCTGCACCAGGCGGTGCCGGTCGCGCTGCCGCTGTGGTCGCGCTGGATCGCGATCGGCGCCTCGGCGATCGGCGTGGCCATCGTCGTCCAGGCCCAGGTCCGCGCGTTCGGCTGGATCGTCGCCGCCTGCGTGCTGAGCTACCTCGGGACCCGCGCCGGCACCCGGTGGCTCGGCTCCAGCGCGCTGGGCGCCCAGCTCGGCGTCATGGTCGGCGCGTTCGCGCTCGGCGTGCTGTCGAACCTCTACGCGCGCCTGCTGTCGCGGCCGGCGCAGGTCGTGGCAGTGCCGGCGATGCTGCTGCTCGTGCCCGGCAGCATGGGGTTCCGCGGCATGGCGTCGCTGCTCGATCGCGACACGCTGACCGGGGTCGAGAGCGTGTTCGCGATGTTCGTGGTCGCGCTGGCGATCGTCGCCGGCCTGCTGATCGCCAACGCCGTCGTGTCGCCGCGCCGCAGCCTCTAGTGCCGGACCAGGTGCCGCACGGCCGGGTCGTCCGGATCGGCGTCGCGGTGCAGGCACGGGTCGTTCTCGGGGTCGTGGCCGCACGCCAGCACGCCCGGCGACCGGTCGTCGGGATCGGGGCCCTTGTACATGCCCTCGAGGTCGTCGCTGGCCGCGTCGTCGCCGATCGCGCCGCCGGCGGCGATCAGCTGCGCGAGCTTGTCGGGGTCGGCCCCGGGCACCAGGCCCGCGCGCGCGATGTACGCGACGTAGTAGGCCTCCTCGCGGCGCGCCTCGAGCGCGCCCGACTCGATCGCCTGCTCGCACGCGCGCTTGAGGTCGCCGATCAGCCGCGACGGCGGGATCTCGAACGCCGCCATGATCGCGTTGCCCACGCCGGTCGGCAGCGGCGGCTGCTTCGCGTCGGCCTCGGCCAGCGCCGCGACCCGGTCGGCGAGCGCGCTGATCTGCTCGAGCAGCTGCTTGCGCCGGCCCGGCCGCTTCGACGTGATGTCGGCGCGGCTGAGGTCGAGCAGGTCCTTCATGTGCGCGAACATCTCGCGGTGGAACCGGCGGACCGCGCTGTCGGTCCACTGGTGCGAGTACTGGTTGGTCCGCAGGTGGTGCTTGACCAGGAACCGGATCGTCTGGCGCTCGTCGCGCGCGAACGCGAACCGGGTGTGGATCCGGTCGAACATCCGCGCGCCGACCTCGGCGTGGCCGTGGAAGTGGACGCCCTCGCTCGTGAACGTCCGCGTCGGTACTTTCCCGACGTCGTGCAGCAGCGCCGCCCAGCGGACCAGCGGCCGGCCGACGGTCTGCCGCACCACCTGCTTGGTATGGGCCCAGACGTCCTTGTGCTGGCGCCCCTCCTCCTGGACGAGGTCCACGGTGGCCTCGAGCTCGGGGAACAGCAGCGCGACCACGCGGGCTTCCTGGAGCCACTCGAGCGCGGCGTCGACGTCGCGGCCGAGCAGCACGTGCTCCATCGCGAGACGCAGGCGCGCAGGGTCGGCGTCGGCTAGCCGCGGCGTGTGCTCGATCGCCAGCTCGGTGACCCGATCGGGCGGCATGCGGCTGCCGTCGTTCGCGATCGCGGCGGCGATCTCGAGCACGACGACGGGATCCGCCTCCACGAGGGGGCGCAAACGTTCAGCGATCTTCGTTCCGCCGTCGAGAGTCATAGACGAAAGGCCCGCGCTTCTATCACGACTGGCCCGGGTCGTGCTCGCACCGCGTCGCAGTGCAAGGACGAATCACGGAACGCCAGCTGCCGCTCGCGGAGCGCAGCTTTCCGGGGATCAGCAGGTTTTACGCTCAACTTGATCATAAACCCGCAACGTTTCTCCAACTTGTCTGGGCCTACGAAGCGCAACGCGAGACCTGTGTAAATTCCAGGAAGCGCAATCGCCAGTAAGGCGTTTGCGTCGCGGGCCTGTCACCAGGATGGCGTATTGCGTCGCCAGCTGTGACAGGTCGTCGCGATCTGGGAGTGATCATGGGGCAAGAAAGAACATATAAACGCCGGGCGATCGGCGTTTTCGATTCCGGAGTGGGTGGGCTGACGGTGGTGAGGGCACTTCGGTCCGTGCTCCCGGGTGAGGACATTATCTACCTCGGCGATACGGCGCGGGTGCCTTATGGAAGCAAGAGCCCGCGGACCGTCGAGCGATATTCTCTGACCTGCCAGAAGTTCCTGCTCGACCGCGGCGTCAAGCTGGTGCTGATCGCCTGCAACACGGTCTCGGCCACGGCGATGCCGGCGCTGCGCGCGGCCAGCCCGGTGCCGGTGATCGGCGCGGTCGAGCCCGGCGCCGCCCGCGCGCTGGGCGCCACGCGCAACGGCCACGTCGGCGTGATCTGCACGCTGGCGACGGTGCGGTCGGGCGCGTATCCGCAGGCGATCGCGGCGCTGCGGCCCGACGCGGCGGTCACGGCGCACGCCTGCCCGCTGCTGGTGCCGCTGGCCGAAGAGGGCTGGACCGACGACGACATCGCGACGCTGGTCGCGCGGCGCTACCTCGCGCCGGTGTTCGCGGCCGACCCGCAGATCGACACGCTGGTGCTCGGCTGCACCCACTATCCGCTGCTGCGCGACGTGCTGAGCCGCGCGGCGGCCGACCTGGCGCACCACGAGGTCGCGATCGTCGACTCCGCGTCCTCGATGGCGCAGGTCGCGCACGACCAGATCGGCAGCGCCGAGGCCAACCGGCGCGGCGACGCCGGCCGGCTCGACTGCTTCGCCACCGACACGTCACGGCTCGACGAGCTGGCCCCCCGGTTCCTCGGGGAGCCGCTCACCGGCTTCGAGCTGGTGGATCTCTAGGCCCGCGTCTTCGACGTGGTGCCGGCCTTGG
>DASWOO010000703.1:0-3179 GCA_036404335.1 Kofleriaceae bacterium | reverse complement strand
CGACCTGGTCGCGGCGCTGACCGGCGCGCCCGCCGCCGACCTGATGCTCGCCGCGGCGTGCGTGGCGCAGGAGCCGACGGCGCACGCCGCGTTCGACAGCGTGCTCGGCGAGGTCGACGCCGCGGGCGCCTCGACCCGGTCGCCGCGCGATCTGATCGACGACGTCAAGCAGCTGATCCGCGTGCAGCTCCTGGTCGCCAAGGACGGCAAGCCGCCCGGCATCGCCGGCTATCGCGGCAAGGGACCCCTGCGCGGCTGGGTGCGGATCACCGCGACCCGCGAGCTGATCCGCCACCAGCGCAAGCGCGCCCGCGAGCTGCCGGTCGGCATGCCGGGCGGCACCGGCCTGCCGCTCGATCGGCCGCTCGACGAGGCGCTCGGCGGCGATCCGCTGCTCGTCGGGCTCAAGGCCGAGTACCGCACCGAGTTCGCCACCGCGCTGCGCGAGGGCATCGCCGAGCTGTCGGCCGAGGACCGCACGCTGCTGCGCCAGCAGATCGTCGACTCGCTGTCGATCGACGAGATCGGCGCCGCGTTCGGCGTGCATCGCGCGACCGCCGCGCGCTGGCTGCAGCGCGCCCGCGGCGCCCTGGTCGCCGCCACCCGCGGCCGGCTCGCCGCGCGGCTCAAGGTCCCGGTCGACGAGGTCGACAGCGTGATCCGGCTGGTCCAGAGCCAGCTCGACGCCAGCGTCGTGCGCTACCTGCGCGACAGCGACGAATAGCTCACCTGTACACCTGCGGGCTGTCCTTGTACTTCTCGCCGTACTTGTTGAGGTGCGCCGGCTCGCTGCCGCGGACCAGCGCGAGATCGAGCGGCGTCTCGGCGCCCGAGGTCACGATCACGCGCGCGCTGGTCGGCCGGGTCGCGCGCCGGGTATAGGCGAACACGGTCCACTCGCCGGGCGGCACGCCGTCGAGCCGGAACTTGCCGTCGGCGGTGGCGTTGACGTGGCGCCGGTTGGGCAGCACCAGGATCGTCGCCGCCATCTCCGGGTGGATGTTGCAGTACACGTCGACCACGCCGGTCTCGGGGAACAGCCGCTCCTTCGACTCGCCGCGGACGAACGAGCCGAGGTCGAACTTGCGGGTGCCCGACAGCGAGAACACGTTGTGCAGGAACGCGTCGTAGTTGGGGAACGCGACCCGCTCGCCGACGGTGACCGCGACCAGATCGGGCACGAACTTGCGGCCCTTCTGCGCGACGGTGGTGACCCGGTCGCCCGGCGGCTCGGTGAACCCGACGACGTAGACGATCACGTCGGTCGCGCTCGCCGGCTTGCCGTCGGCCTCGCTGACCGCGACCGTGCCGGCGATCGATCCGGACTCCCGGCCGGACTCCCGGCCGGACTCCCGGCCGGACTCTCGGCCGGACTCCCGGCCCGGCTGCGCCACGGCGCGGCCCGCGAGCGCCGCGATCACCACCAGCGCCGCGCGGCTCAGAATGCGATCCCCCACATCACGCGCGGCGCGGTCTGCACGTGATACACGCCGATGCCGAACACGCCGCTGATCCAGAACCGGCCGTGGGTCCACGCGATGTCCGGCCCGGCCGACGCCCAGCTCTCGCTGTAATTATCGAAGCTGAGCTCGGCGTAGAGCTCGGCGCCGAGCCGCAGCTCGCTGGTCACCGCGACGCTGACGCCCGCGCCCGGCCGCAGCTCGCTGTGCGACGTGTTCGACTCGAAGTCGCCGACGTAGCCGACCGCGGCGAGCGCCTGCACCGCGCCGGCCTCGTACGACAGCGAGCCGCCGGCCTCGATGTGGACGTCATCGCGCTCGCGGACGTCGCGCTTGACCGAGGCCTGGACCAGCGGCACCAGCGGCGGCGCCTCGACCGGATCGGCCGACACCAGCCGGTAGCGCAGGCCGGCGCCGAACCGCCGCACCGAGAACCTCGTCGTGCCGTCCGCCTCCTGGCTCCACTCGGCCTCGATCGGCAGCTGCAGCTCGAGCCGGTCGGTGATGCCGACGACCGGCCCCCACCACAGCCAGGTGTCCTTCGCGTCGGTGCCGTACTTCTCGTTCTCCTCGTAGACCCAGGTCTGGAGCTCGACGCCGCGCTCCGGCAACACCTCGGTCCCCTCGAGCCAGCCGAAGAAGCTTCGCCCGGCGTGCGCCGTCCCCGACGAGCCACACGCGACCAGCAAGGCGCCCAATGCGATACGCACGTCCCATCCTACCCCAGCCGGTCTCAGGTATCGTCCGGGCCATGATCGATCACACCGGTGTCCAGGTGACAGATCTCGACCGTAGCGTCGCGTTCTATACCAAACTGCTCGCGCCGCTCGGCTACGTGCTGATCATGCGATTCCCCGAGGTGGCAGGCTTCGGCACCGACGGCAAGCCCGACCTCTGGCTGCACGTCGGCACGCCCACCGACAAGAGCCACGTCGCGATCCGCGCGAAGGGCCGCGCCGAGATCCGCGCGTACCACGCGGCCGGCCTCGCCGCCGGCGGCACCGACAACGGCGCCCCCGGGCTCCGCGAGCGCTACCACCCCAACTACTACGGCGCGTTTGTCCGAGATCCGGACGGCCACAACATCGAGGCCGTCTGCCACGAGCCGTTCCTCGGCTGAGCGCTCAGCGCGGCGCGACGGCGGCGATGTCTTGGTCGGAGAACCCGTACTCGGCGAGCACGGCGGCGGTGTGCTCGCCCTGGCGGGGCGGCGGGCCGGGCGCGCGCGGCGTGCCGAGCGGGGTGCGGGTCTGGCGCAGCGGACCGATGCCCGGGCCGCCGTCGATGGTGAAGAACACCTCGCGGGCTTGGTGCAGCGGGTGCGCGTCGAGCTCGTCGAGCTCGGTGACTAGCTCGACGCAGCAGTCGTGCGCGCCGAGCAGCGCGGTCCACTCGCTCGCCGGGCGCGCGGCGAAGATCTGGGCGAGCTCGGCGCGGACCCTGGCCTGGACCTCGGGGCCGCCGATCAGCTCGTGGACGTCGGGGGCGCGGCCGATCGCCTGGTTCAGGGCGATCCAGAATTTGGGCTCGAGCGCGCCGACCGCGAGATAGCGGCCGTCGGCCGTGCGGTACACGCCATAGCAGGCGAGGCCGCCGTTGAGCGCCTCGACGCCGCGGGTCGGCGCGTGGCCGCACGCGAGGTTGCCGAGCTCGGCGGTCGCGAGCGCGAGCGCGCCCTCGGTCATCGAGATGTCGAGGTGCGCGCCGCGGCCGGTGCGG
>DASWOO010000702.1:0-5691 GCA_036404335.1 Kofleriaceae bacterium | reverse complement strand
TCGCGGTGATCGGCGGGCTCAGGTTCTGCGGCGGCGTGTCGCTGCCGGCCAAGCCGCCGCCGGCGAGCGCGCTCGGCGCGGCGGCGCGCGGGCGGGCGGCCCGGGCCGCGGCCACCCAGGCGGCCTACGCCGACCTTGTCGCGCACGACGCGATGGTCGCCGGCCTGCCGACGCCGTCGCTGGCCGAGCTGGCGCGCACGCTGCCGGACCGCGTGGACGAGGTCCGCCACGTGCTCGAGGTCGGCCAGCTGCCGCTGCCGCTCGCCGGGCTGGCGCTGCGCGCGGTCCACACCGGCGATGCGCTCGTCCTCGAGATCGACAACCAGGTCGGCAGCGATCTCGCCTACGACATTGTCACCAAGCCGATCGACGGGGCCGCGTGCTCGTCGGTCCCGGCGGCGCCGTACGACGCGATGACGATCGCGGCCGGCCACCGTGAGGTCCGAGTGGAGTGCGCGTGGCGCGACGGCATCGCGCTGGCGGTCACCCGGGTCGAGACCCTCGAGATCGCACCGTTATCGCGCTGGTACCTCGACCACGTCGCACCCGCGGCCGTGGGGATCGAGCCCCGGCTGGCGCGCGGCCACCGGGTCGAGGCCCGGCCCTGCCCGGTCCTGATGCCGCAAGCGGTCCAAAGTGGGCTCGATCGTGGAGAAATCGGCTGGAGAGATCTCGTCGACTTCTACGCGCGGCACCGGTGCCAGACCTACCAATTTCCGTTGGGATATCGAGCATTTCGATCCGATGGCGAGCGCGCGTTGCCCGCCGGCCTCGCCGGCATGTGATTGATTCCGCGTGGTTAAGCTTGCTATTGGCCGCGAGGGCTGTTTAGCTACACCTAGTTACGCGGAGTTACGGGTGACCAAGTCCGAGCTCATCGAGAAAATCTCTGAGACGCTGAAGCTTCCGGCTGGTAAGGCGGAGGCGATCGTCAACACCATCTTCGATTCGATGGTGAAAGCACTGGAGCGCGGGGAGGGCATCGAAATCCGCGGTTTCGGTAGCTTCACTGTCCGCAAGTACAAGGCCTACGAGGGCCGCAACCCGCGCACCGGCGAGACCGTCCACGTCGCCGAGAAGCGGCTACCGTTCTTCAAGGTCGGCAAGGACTTGCGAGAGCGGGTCAACGCCGGCCTCGGCACGCCGCTGCCGGCCGACAAGCCGGACGAGCCGGACGACACCGATCCGAACGAGCCAGATTACGACGACGACGACGACGACTAAGTTATTGCGATGACTGAGCCTTCGTCGCCGTTGACCTCGACGAGGTCGCCGTCGGTGAGCTGGCTCCAGGCGTGGGCGCAGCCGACGACGCAGGGGATGCCGAGCTCGCGCGCCATCGCGGCGCCGTGATCGAGCAGGCCGCCGGTCTCGCTGACCAGCGCGGCGCAGCCCTCGACCAACATCGCCAGCGCCGGGGTGATCGCGCGGACCACGACGATGTCGCCGCGCTGGACCGGCGCGGCCGCGGCCAGTGAGGCGAATCGCACGACGCGGCCCACGACCCGCGGGCCGAACCCGGTGCCGCGTAACCCAGTTGGTGACGCGTCCTCGGCCGGCGCGGCGGCCTCGCCACGCACGACCCGCGGCATGTCCCACTCCGCCGCGCGGGCGTGGACGGCGCGCGCCGCCGCGGCCCGGCGCTGGGCGTCGTCGGGGTCGATCGCGGCGCCGGCGATCAGCTCGTCGAGCGGCAGCCAGAACACGTCGTCGCCGCGCAGCCCCAGGGCCTGGCCGCGGGCGAGCAGCGCGCGGCGCACCAGCCATTGCGCGCCGGCGAACCACAGGTCGTCGTGCTCAGCAGCGTCGGCCGCGGCCCGG
This sequence comes from Kofleriaceae bacterium, assembly GCA_036404335.1. GTDB lineage: Bacteria > Myxococcota_A > Polyangia > Haliangiales > Haliangiaceae > JABFXX01. Next base: position 3,870 of record DASWOO010000702.1, on the reverse strand, counting down.
GCGAGCGCGACCTCGGCGGCCAGCTCGGGCGGCGGCTCGGCCGGCGGCTCGGGCGGTGGCTCGGAGGCCGGCGCCGGGTCCAGCGGTGCGTCGGCCGGCGCCGGGCGATCGCCGGCGCGCCAGTCGGGGCGCTCGGCGTAGGTCGGCACCGCGACGTCCCAGGCCGGCGACATGACGCCGTCGCGCGGCGCCCGGCGCGGGCCGATCAGCCGCGCCGCCGCGGCCTCGGGCTGCGGCTCGTGGGCGAGGCGACCGAGCAGGACCGCGCGCGCCGCGGCGACCAGCGGTGACAGCTCGCGCGCCCAGCGCCGGACGAAGCCGACATAGCGCGCGACGGCCTCGGCGAGATCGTCGGTGGCGTCGACGACGAACCGCGCCTCGATCGCGGCGATCCGGGCGGCGAGCTCGGCGGCGTCGGCCGGCGGCACGACCGCGGGTGGCGCATCGCCGGGCGCGACGTACAGGTAGCCGCCGCACACCCGGGCCGCGTACGGCATGCCCGATCGATCCACGCGGTCGACCAGGCCGGCCTGCGCCGGCGACAGCGGATCGGGGTTGTGCGTGATGTCCCAGGTCCAGCGCCGGCCGTCGGCGCGCAGCGGCGCCAGCACGATCGGCGGCGGCCCGCGCCGCGCCCGCCGGACCGGGTGGATCATCGGCCGCGCCTGGACGACCGCGAGCGCATCCCCGGCGCCGACCAGCTCGACGTCGGCACCCTCGCCCGCGTCGATCGCCGCCTCGGCGACGAGCGCGAGCCGGACATCGCGATCCACCGCGCCCCGCGCGAGCTTGCGCAGCGCCCCGCCGCGCTGGCGCCAGACCTCGTCGCCGGCCGGCGCGCCGATCGGCCGGGTGTAGATCGTCGTCCGCGCGCCGGGCACGAAGCGCTGGACGATCACCGCCACCGACAGCCGCGCGCGGTGCCGGCGCGCGTAGGCGACGGCGAGCGGGGTCAGCGCGCTGGTCCACACCTCGCGGACCGCGCGCCACACGTCGCCCGGCGCGACGTCGATCACCGAGGTCATCACCCCCGGCGCCGCGCCGCCGGCGCGATCCTCGATCGACGCCGACGACCGCACGGCGAGCGGGCCGGCCCCGGCGAGCCAGCGCGCCGCCGCCTCGACCAGCGCCGCCGGCAGCTCGGCCTCGGCGATCCGCCGCGCGGCCGCGCCGAGCACGTGGCCGATCGCGTCGGGCTCATCGGGCATCGCCAGCTCGGCGATCGCGTCGAACGCCGCCGGCTCGATCACCAGGCCGTCGGGCACCGGCAGTCCGGCCGCGATCAGCCGCGCCAGGCCGTGCGCCTTGGCGCCACACGACGCGTCGGCGTCGGCGAGCGGCCGGATCCACGTGGCCCACATGCCGCGGTTGTACCGCATGCCCGCCGGGCTATGATGCGGCGGTGCGGCTCCTCGCGGCGATTCCCTGGCTCGTCGCGCTCTCGACGACGATCGCCCGCGCCGACACCAGCAAGCTCGCCCGCGAGGACGTCGCGATCCAGGCCAAGGTCGCGATGCGCGGCAAGGACAAGCGGTGCTGCGGCTACCCGCTCGTCGCCGATCAGCAGTGGGCCCTGCGGTTCTACTGGCTCGCGCTCGAGGCCGACTACGCCGACACGGTCTCGACCAACGTGCCCAAGGCGGGCGCCTGCGCCGTGCCCGCCAACCGCTGGACCGAGCTGTACACGGCGGCCGGGTTCTTCTTCGGCCACGTCCCCGAGCGCTACGCCTGCGCGCTCAAGCTCGAGGGCTCGGGCCTCATGCGCGACGGCCGGGTCGTCAACTACACCGGGCCGTGCAAGTACGGCTACGGCACGTGCTTCGAGCAGCTCGAGGTCACCGACTTTCCGTTCGGCCGCGGCGCCGGCACCCGGCCGCTGATCCCGTTCAAGTCGGTCGCGGTCGACCCGCGGGTGATCCACCTGGGCGAGCCGCTGTACGTCCCCGAGCTCGACGGCCTGGTCCTGCCCGACGGCTCGATCCACGATGGCTGCGTCCGCGCCGACGACACCGGCGGCGGGATCAAGGGCCGCAAGATGGACTTCTTCGTCGTCACCTACGGCAACTTCCGGTTCCTGCTCGAGGAGCTGCTCAACGTCAGCTGGATCACGCCCTACGTCGAAGCCCCGCGCTGCCAGTACTTGCGCGATCTCTAGCCGGGGCAGTAGCGTGATGGGCTCGTGCTCGATGGCCTGTTCGTCACCCCCGCGGTCACCGCGATCACCGAGGCGCTCGCGTCTGCCAAGGCCGCCGGCACGCTCGCGGTGGTCGGCAACGCCAAGCTCGCCACCGCGCTCGGCGCGGCGCGCGACGTCATCCCGGTCGGCCTGACCGCGCGCGCGGCCAAGAAGCTGCCGCGGACCATCGCCGATTTGTCGGCGATCGAGGCCGGGTCGCTCGCGGCGGTGATCGGCGTCGACGTCTCGACCGACGGCGACTGGCAGGCGACGCTCGCCGGCTGGGCGCGCGTGGTCCGCGACGGCGGCGCGATCGTGCTGGTCGACCGTGGCCATCCGCACGACGCCAGCCGCCGCGCGCTGTGCGCCGGGCTGACCGAGATCGAGCAGCGCCACGCCGGGCGCGCGGTGATCACGAGCGGCCTCGTGACGCACTTCTAGTCACGTTCTCGGCACTTCGGGCACGTGCAACCCGATGCACCTCGATGCGTCCTTGAGCACCCTGGGCCGGATCGCGAGAGTGCCGGCCATGAACCGAATCAAGACGACGTCCTCGCTGTTCACCGCCGTCCTCGCCGCCGGCCTGCTCGCCGCCCCGGGTTGCGCGACCTCCGATGACGACGGCGACGGCCTCGGCCCGGACGAGTCGGTCGAGACCGCCGCGCTCACGGCGATCTCGTGCGGCCCGACCGCCAGTGACACGGCGATCGCGAACGAGCTGAAGAGCGTGTGGGGCGGCAACCTGACCGGCGCGCGGATCGCGTGCGGCCGCCGAGTGGTCGCCGAGGTCGCCAAGCGCGGCCTGAGCCAGCGCGCCGCCGAGATCGCGACCGAGACGATCCTGGTCGAGAGCGGCATGCAGAACCTCGACGGCGGCGACCGCGACTCGGTCGGGCTGTTCCAGCAGCGCGCCGGCTGGGGCACGTTCGCCCAGCGGACCAACCCCGAACACGCGACCGACGCGTTCCTCGACGAGATGCTGCGGATCTATCCGAACAACAGCTGGGCGAGCAAGGCGCGCGGCACGGTCGCCCAGGGCGTGCAGCGCTCGGCGTTCCCCGACCGCTACGAGGCCCAGACCAGCAACGCGATCGCGATCGTCGCCAAGCTGTGGGGCGGCGCCGCCAGCACCGGCTGGGACGAGGTGGTCCGCGCCGACCTCGACGGCAACGGCAACGACGAGCTCGGCTTCTACACCAAGCGCGACGGCACGTTCTCCTGGTACCCGATGGCGACCGACGGCAAGCTCGGCACCCGGCTGTCGTCCGCCACGATCGGCACCAGCTGGGACGTCGTCCTGGGCATCGACGCCGACGGCGACGGCGCCGACAGCGTCGGGTTCTACGACGCCACCTCGGGCGCCTACGCGGTGTACGTCGCCTCGAACGCCGGCGTGCTCGGCACCAAGCGCTCGCAGACCACGCTGAGCACCGGCTGGACCTCGGTCGTCGCCGCTGACTTCACCGGCGACAGCAAGGACGAGGTCGCGTTCTACAACAGCAAAACCGGCGGCTACGCCGTGTACGCGACCAACACCGACGGCTCGCTCGCCAGCTCGCTGTCGACCACGACCCTGGGCACCGGCTGGACCTCGGTCGTCGCCACCGACGTGACCGGCGACGGCCACCCCGAGCTGGTGTTCTACAACGCGACCAACGGCGCCTACGCCGTCTACGCCGTCACCGCCACCGGCG
>DASWOO010000701.1:0-6452 GCA_036404335.1 Kofleriaceae bacterium | reverse complement strand
ACCAGCGCATCGAGCTGGTGGATCAGGCGCTCCTGGTAGGCCAGCTTGACGTCGAGGTCCAGCCAGCGCTCGTCATCGTCGGTTCGCTCGGTCACCCGGCTATTGTACGACGACCGCCTTGGTCCATTGCGCGATGTGGTTCGAGGTCGTGACGTCCTGGAACGGCACGCGGAACGCGTTGCCCGACGGGTCCTGGCCGACCGCGGCGCGGTCGGGGAACACCGGGGTCATCCAGATCTGCGGCTGGCCGCCGTTGGGCAGGCGAACGCCGAACGGCCGCTTGCTCGAGAACGTCAGGTAGAACAGCTTCTGGTTGTCGGCGCCGAAGGTCTGGGCGAACGGCACCCAGCGGGCCCACGAGTTGGTGAGGTTGTCGGTGCCGGCGAGGTTGGCGAGGTCGAGCTTGACCGGCGGCGACAGGCCGTCGGCCTTGACCATCCAGGTCTCCGCGCTCGCCTGGTCGTAGTTCTGGCCGTTGGTGCGCGTGAACACGACCCACTCGCCGTCGGGCGAGAACGACGGGTACCAGTTGGCGATCGCCGGGTTGTTGCCGTCGGGCGCGACGTAGGGCACGAGCGCGGTCGGCGCGCCGAACGTGTTCGCCACGGGATCGAACGAGCGGATCATGATCGAGCCGCTCGAGGTCTCGAAGTCCTCGCCGCCCGGGTACTCGACATCGACCAGCTTGGTGTCGTCGGGCGACAGCTCGGGCATCGTGGTCTGCACGTTGGCGGTGCTCGGCGCGACCGGGCCGGTGATCAGCGTGCCGTCGAGCTGGCGCAGGTTCATCACGCCGCCCTCGATCGTGATCAGCTTGGTCGCGCCCGAGTCGAACGCCGCGAAGTCGAAGTGCAGCTGCGGCTTGTTATTGGCGCCGTCGAACGGCAGCAGCACGCTGCGGTCGGACACGTTGTAGACGGTGCCGCGGCCGGTCGCGCTGTCGATCGTCATCGCCATCTTCGAGCCGTCGCGCGACAGCACGTGGCAGCCGATGCACGGCGTCGGCTGGTCGCCGGCAAAGAACGGCGCGGGCGGGACGTCCGGCTTGCCGACGTCGTAGCGCCAGATGCCCTGCGGGCTCGACGTCGTCCAGTAGTAGATGCCGCCCTGCGACTTCTCGTTGGTGACGTCGACCTGCTGGCTCACCGCCGTGCCCTTGCTCGCCGGCGCGGCCTTACGGAGGCCGGCGACGGTCAGCGCGACCTGCTGGCGGGTGCTCGCGATCGGCAGCCACACGTCGGGCGCGTAGACCGTCCAGAACGGCGCCGGCCGATCCTTGTCGAGGCCGGTCGTGTACAGCCGGATGTCGACGAACTGGTTCGCCATCTTGATCTCGAACAGGTCAAGGCTCGCGCCGGCGGCCGTGTTGTTCTGCCAGTGGACATCGAACTGGCCGAGGTTGGGCGGGACGAGGATCTTGTCGCTCGGATACACGATCTTGGGCGCGAGCGTCGGGTCCTCGGTCGCGTTCTGGAACAGGGTCGGCGCGTCGGGGATCGCCGGATCGACGACGATCTTCTGCACGGTCACGGCGAGGCCGGCGTCGCCCATCCGGCCGCGCGCCGTGCCCTGGACCCGGACCATGCCGGCGCCGTGGCCGGTGACCGACAGGTTGGCGCCGTCGAACGTGCCGAAGTCGGGATCCGACAGGGTGAACGCGGTCTCGGCGGTGACGTCGATCTGCACGCCGCTCGCGTCGAAGATGTGGGCCGTGTACGGCTGGACCACCGCCACGTCATTGATAATCGTCACCGCTACGTCGGGCGGATCGACGATCAGCTGCGCGGTCGAGGCGTCGGGCAGCCCGCCGCGGTGTTGATCGTCGCCGCCGCAGGCCGCCACCGCACCGAGTAACAAAAGTACTGCAGACCACTTCATCGTGATCGGGAGTATATCAAACGCGCGCGGCGGGTCGCTGAATATCACGCAGTGCGATCGTCACGATCTCGGCCAAAAGTGTGCGGGCCGCTGCAGCGCTACCGGCGACTCCCGACCCGCACAGCGTGATCGCGGCACGTTCGCCGTCATCGATGACGGTGATCACGCACGCACCGAGCGGATCGCTGCCCGAGGCGTGCCGGCTCGGCGACGAGACCGCGCAGCTCACGGGCAGCGGTCGGTCGAGCCGGATGCGCGAGACACACGCGCGGCCTCCGAGAACGTCGGAGACGCGGTCGAGCCAGCGCGGTCGCGCCGTCGAGAACCCGCGGCGCTTCCAGGCGAGCGGCGTCGGCGCGGCGCGCGCGGCGGCGAACAGCCGGGCGCACAGGCCCAGGCCGAGGGTCTCGCGCTCGAGGACGTCGCGGGCGCGGGCCGCGAACACCGGGTAGGGCTCGGCGACGCCGTGCTCGAACCGCACGCTGACCGCGGCGGGCATCGCGCGGCGGCGGCGGCGCTCGGGGTCGTCGAGCCGCCCGGGCGCGACCGGGATCTGCAGCGTCGGCGAGAACCGCGCGTCGGGCCGGCCGGCGAGCCGGTGCAGGATCGTGCCGGCGGCGTAGGCCAGCGGCAGGACGCGCGGGCCGCCGCCGTCGAGCGGCTGCCACGCGATGCCGAGCGGGATCGCGCCGGCGACGGGGCGGGGCGGGGGCAGCGCCGGGACGACCGGGCCGCTGCCGGGCCAGAGGCTCGGCCGCGGCATGTGCGCGTGGATCCGGCCGGCGAGGCAGGCGTGGCCGTAGCCGTCGACGACCAGGTGGCAGGTCGACACCGTGGCGAGCTCGCCGGCGCGGCCGAGGCCGAGCCACGGGCCGCTGCCCTGGTGCCACGCCCGGCGGTGGCCGTGGCGCGCGGTCGCGATCGGCTCGTCGCCGAGCGACACGCACACGAACGGCGCCGGGCCGGACCAGGCCGGCGCCGAGGCGCCGCGCACGGCGGCGGCGAGCTGATCGCGCAGGGTGGGATCGTCGAGCCGGGCGATCACGCAGCGCGCGCCGATCGCGAACGCGGCGACGTCGAGCGCGCTGGCGGCGAGCGCGGCGCCGGCGGCGGTCCGCTGGATCGTCACCGCCAGCGGCTGATCGGGCAGGCTGCCGTCGAGCTCGCGGATCGCGGCACGCGCGGCCCGGGCGCGCTCGATCGCGTCGGTGAGCGGGTCGTGGCTCGCCGCGGTGCGATGGCCGATGAACGTGTCCGCGCCCGGCTCGGCGTCGGACACGACGTAGCCCGGCCGCGGCCGCCACGGCTCGGCCGCCGCCGCGCCGCCGGCGAGCAGCCACCACCGCGGGTCGTCGCCGGCGATCGACGTGAGCTCGCCGTGCAGCTCCGAGGTCCGCGACACCCAGCTGCGCTTCACGCGAGCTCCATGAGGCGGCAGCGCCTCGGCGGCGCGCGCATGAACCACGGGGCCATTCGATCTCCAGAGGCGGCGGCCCGCGCGAAGTCGCGGTGCCGGTATAGCCATCGGTCGAGCAGCGAGATGTACACCCGTGCGCATGTGTATCGCTTCCCGGTGATACCGTCCAACGCTTATGAGCCACCGCACCGTCGCGCTCGTGCTGCTGCTCACCGCCTGTGGCGATAACCACCCCGGCGCGGGCGGCGACGACACCGGCGCACCCGTGATCCCCGACGCGTGCAACCCGCTCGGCGGCCAGGGCTGCCTGCTGCCGTGGCCGTCGATGGCGTACGTCAAGCCCGACGCCACGACGGCGTCGGGCTACCGGCTCGATCTGCCGATCGCGGCGATGCCGGCCAACGTGCAGCACGTCGCGATCGATCCGGCGCCGCTCGATCATCGGTGGGACTGGTTCTCGCCGACCGGGCCGCTGCTCGCGCTGTTCGAGCGCGGCGTGTCGGCCGCGAGCCTGCCGGGCTTCGCGGACCCCGAGGCCTCGCTCGCCGCGGATTCGCCGATCGTCCTGCTCGACCTCGACACCGGCGAGCGCGCGGCGTTCTTCGCCGAGGTCGATCAGAACCAGCACTTCCCGGCCGACCAGGCGCTGATCATCCGCCCGCTGCAGCGGTTGCACGAGCACGCGCACTACGCGGTGGCGATCCGCAACACGGTCAAGAGCGCCGACGGCAGCGACCTGCCGGTCTCGCCCGGGTTCGCCGCGCTGCGCGACGGCACGCCGTTCGATCATCCCCTGTTCGCCGGGCTGGCGGCGCGCGCGCCGGCGATGTTCGACCGGCTCGCCGCCGCCGGCGTCGCCCGGTCCGAGCTGGTCCTCGCCTGGGACTTCGTCACCGCGTCCGATCAGATGCTGCGCGGCGACCTGACCGCGATGCGCAGCGACGCGCTCGCGCTGATCGGCGACAAGGGCGCCGGTCTGGTCACCGCTGCTGGAAGCGGACCGGTGTTCACCGCCGTGGCCCAGCCCGACACCGCGGCCGGCTCGAAGCGCTACCTCGGCACGTTCAAGTCGCCCGACTTCCTGACCGACGGCGAGGCCAACGGCTCGATCCTGCGCCGCGACGCCGCCGGCCGGCCGCTGCTCGCCGGCGTGCGCGACGCCAACTTCGCCGCGATCGTGCCCAAGTGCGTCCAGACCCAGGGCCTGCCGCGGCCGACGATCATCTTCGGCCACGGCCTGTTCGGCTCGTCCGCCGGCTACCTCGACGACGCCTTCACGCAGTCGATCGCCGAGGACTACTGCCTGATCATCCTCGCCGGCGACTTCATCGGCCTGACCGATCGCCAGGTCGGCACCGCCGCGACCGCGGTCACCGATCTCAACCTCGGCGCGACCGTGACCGAGAAGCTCGGCCAGTCGATCATCGACTTCATGGCGCTCGAGTCGCTGGCCCGCGGGCCGATGGCCGCCGCGCCCGAGTTCCAGGTCGGCGGCAAGTCGGTGATCGATCCGGCGCAGACCTTCTACATCGGCGGCTCGCTCGGCGGGATCATGGGCAACGTGCTGATGGCCTACGATCCCAACCTGGTGCGCGGCGTGCTCGCGGTGCCCGGCGGCGCGTGGTCGATGCTGATCGAGCGCTCGTTCGCGTGGAACATCCTCAAGGCGGTGATCCAGGGCGCGTACGACGACCCGCAGGTCTACGCGGTCAACGTCGCGCTGTTCGGCATGGCGTTCGAGCCCTACGATCCGATCACGACGGCGGCGCACGTGATCGCCGACCCGCTGTTCGGCCAGCCGGCCAAGAAGATCCTGATGTGGTACTCGGAGGGCGACTGCCTGGTCTCGAACCTGACCACCGAGCTGACCGCGCGCACGATGGGCATCCCGATGCTCGGACCGAGCGTGAAGCCGGCGTGGGGCGTCGACCTCGCGGCGGGCGCGCAGGCCAGCGGCATCGTGCTGTTCAACGATCACCCGGCGCCGCTGCCGCCCGACACCAACACGCCGCCCGCCAAGGACAACGGCACGCACTCCGGCATCAACCGCAAGCCGGCCGCGCTGCGCATGGTCCAGCAGTTCCTGCTCGGGCCGCGCCAGGCGGTGAACGGCTGTTCGGTGGGCGGCGTGCCCGCGCCGTGCGACTGCGCCACCGGCGCGTGCGATTAGCGCACGGACGCACGTGATCGGCAGGCGCGACCGAGCGCCCGCGACACTCCGGCGGGCCCGGCGGCGTCGCCAGCCGTGATCTTCGCTCGCCACGCGGTGCGGCACATCGCTTGCTTTTCACGTTCAGCGTGATTGGCCTCGTGACGTTCGTGTCGACTCTCGTTGTGATGATCACGGCGCTGCCGGGCGTCTCGCTCGCCAAGCGCGCGACCGCCCGCCCGGCCATTCGCCCGCCGGTCGCGCCGCCGGCGATCGACGACGTCGCCCCGGCGCCGCGCCCCGCGTGGTCGGTGCAGCGGCGCTTGCGCGTCCTGGCCGTCGACGAGCGCGCCCTGGTCGGCGCGCAGATCGCGCGGATGCTACCCGCGCACGACGTCACGAGCGTCATCAGCGCCGACGCGGCCGTGGCCGCGCTGACCGCCCTGCCGCTGGTCGACGTCATCCTCTACTCGGCCGCGATGCCCGGCCTGTCGGGCCTGGCGTTCGCCGACCTGCTCGCCGTCCAGCAGCCCTCGCTCCGCGCGCGCCTGGTCTTCCTGTTCGACCGTGCCCCGTCGGCGGTCATGCTCGACAAGCTCGAGCACGCCGGCATCCGCTGGGTCACCAAGCCGCTGCACTACGCCCTGCTCGCGACCGCGGTCGACGCCGCCGCCGGCGCGCCACTCGCGACCGTGCCGGACCTGGCGCTCTCCGCACCGACGCTCGCGTCCGCAGCCTGATCGAGACGCGTGCTATAGACGTAGCGTGCCGCGTCACCTGGTCAGCATCGCCGACCTCGAAGCCGCCGAGATCGTTCGCATCCTCGATCACGCGGATCGCTACTGGGAGCTGGTCAACGAGCCGATCAAGAAGCTGACGTTGCTTCGCGGGCGGACGGTGATCAACCTGTTCTTCGAGAACTCGACGCGGACCCGGACGTCGTTCGAGATCGCCGCCAAGCGGCTGTCGGCCGAGGCGATCAATATCAGCAGCTCGGGCTCGTCGATC
>DASWOO010000700.1:0-7241 GCA_036404335.1 Kofleriaceae bacterium | reverse complement strand
AGTGCTTGTGCATCACCGACAGCAGATCGACCAGCACCTGCTCGGCGCCGTTGTCGACGAACGCCTGGGCGAGCGGCCGGAACTGATCGTAGAACCCGTTGACCTCGAGCACCGGCAAGGTGCCGGCGTGCTGGACGTTGTAGACGTCGCCGTCGCGGTCCTTGACCGGATCGAGCGCGGTCGCGAGGAACGCGGGCAGCGGGCTCAGGAACAGAGGAAGCCGTCGCCGCCGACGGCGATCACGCCGGCGACCACGCCGTCCTTGAACGTCATCGTCGCCGCCGGCCGCTTGCGCGCGCCACTCGCGGTGCAGCTCGTGGTGTCGCCGCGGTCGTTCTCGCAGATCACGTTGCCGCTGCCGTCCTTGGCGTAGGCGATGGCCTCGACGAACAGGGTCGCGAGGTTATCGATCTGGATCAGCCCGCAGGCCTCGAACCCGCCGATCAGCGGATACGAGATCCCGGCGAGCGAGACATGAGCGTTGGGCTTGTTGCACAGCTCGGCGTGGTTCGAATCGCTGAGCAGGTGGAGGAACCGCTCGAACACCGAGCGATCAGCGCCGGGCGGTTGGCGAACAGCGCGTCGAGCGTCGCCGGCGTGGTCGACGGATCGGGCGCCGGCCCGCCGTTGCACGCGTCGCGGAACATCGAGCCGCTGATGTCCATCGGGAGCTCCCCTTAGGTGATCCGCTTGCACATCCGGGTCACGACGCGCTCGCCGAACGTGTGCGGGTCGTCGGGGCGGCGCGCGTCGAAGTCGGGCGCGCATCCACCGCCCCCGAGCGCGAGACCGCCGAGCGTTAGGCTACCGAGCAGACCGCCGAGGACGCCGCCGAGAATGATCCTCATGGCTGGCACTGTGCCCAAGCCGCGGAGGCTCGCACCGGTGAAAACACGATAGAAAACGTGACGTAGCCCGGTTGAAGAAATTTCAACAGGCTAAGATTCGCGTGAGCTGTTCCCCGCCGCCGACCCATGCCTGAATGGACCCGCGGCGCGAACGGTCCAAACGCCCATGGATCCCGTCGAATCGATCGGCCCGCAGAGCGGCAGCCTGCTCGGAGCTACCGTCGGTGACTTCGAGATCGAGGCGGTGATCGGCAGCGGCTCGTTCGGCATGGTGTACCGGGGCCGGCAGCGCGGCCTCGATCGCCAGGTCGCGATCAAGGTCCCGACCTACGAGATCGCGGCCGACCCGGTGCAGGCCGAGCGGTTCGCGCGCGAGGCGCGGGCCGCGGCGCGGGTCGTCCACCCCGGCGTGGTCGCGATCTACGCGGTCGGCGAGCTCGACGACGGCCGGCCGTACCTCGCGATGCAGCTGATCGACGGCGTGCCGCTCGACGACATCCTCGAGGGCGGCCCGCTGCCGCCGCGCCGCGCGCTGGGCGTCGCCCGCGACATCGCCAGCGCGCTGTCGGAGACCCACGCCGCGGGCGTCGTGCACCGCGATCTCAAGCCGAGCAACGTGATGTGGCGGCGCGATCGCAACGGCGACGATCGGATCACGCTGGTCGACTTCGGCATCGCGGTGTGCCGGCCGGGCGGCGCCGACGCGACGCGGCTGACCAGCAACGGGCTGATCGGCACGCCGCACTACATGTCGCCCGAGCAGGTGCAGGGCGACCGGGTCGACGCGCGCGCCGATCTCTACGCGCTCGGCTGCCTGCTGTTCGAGCTGGTGACCGGGACGACGCTGTACGACGGCTCGGGGATCGAGGTGCTGCTCGGCCACCTGCACAAGCCGGCGCCGCGCGCGGCCGAGCGGATCGCCGGGCTGCCGGTCGAGGTCGAGGCGCTGCTCGCGCGGCTGCTGCAGAAGGCGCCGGGCGACCGGCCGGCGAGCGCCGACGCGGTGGTCGCGATGATCGACCAGGCGATCGCGGCGATCGACGCCGACGCCGATGCCCGCGTCGCGGCCCGGGCCCACGCTCCGGTGCGCGCCGCCCGGCCGCGCCGCCGGTGGTGGCTCACCGGCGCGGTCGCGAGCGTGGCCCTCGCCGGCGCGTTCGGCGCCGGCTACGCGCTGCACGGCGCCGGCGGCGACGACGACGAGCCGGAGCCCGCCGCGGCGCCCGGCGGCGACGGCACCCTGCGGTTGATCTCGAGCGACGACGGCGAGCTGATCGTCCGCGCGCTCGTGCCCGAGACGATCCACGTCAACACGTCGGTGCGGACGCGGCTCGAGATCAAGACCAAGCTCGGCGGCCAGTTCCACGCCAGGCAGGTCGTCGTGACCATCGAGGATCCCAGCCATCACGCCACCGCCCAGACCGCCCAGCTGCGCGCCGGCGAGCCCGGGCACTACTCGTTCCGCCACACCTTCACCGCGATCGGGACCTACGTGGTCCGGATGTTCCCGTCGGAGACCGAGACCGTGTCGACGATCGAGCTGACGGTCGAGCCCTGACGACTCGTCGGCGACTCGTCGGTACTCGTCGGCTATTCGTCTTCCTTCTTGCCGTTGGCCTCGTCCTCCGAGAAGTCGACCTTGCCGGTGAAGTGCTCGCCCTCGCCGGTGATCTTGAACTTGCTCGAGGCCAGGACCTTGCCCTTGCTCTCCATGGTCATCAGCAGCTCCTTGTTGACGCCGACCTGCTTCTTGTCGAGCGTCATGTTGGAGATGATCGACTGCTGGCCGCGCTCGCTGGTGAACTGGTCGAACGAGACCAGCAGCTGCTGGCCCTTGTTGCCGGTGACGTCGTAGATCTTGATCGCGTACTCGAGGTCGTTGAGCGGCGCCTTGAGGAAGCCGGCGAAGTAGATCTTCCAGGAGTGCGTATCCTTGGCCTCGGCGAACGAGGTCTGCGACTGCTTGCGGATCGCCGCGGTGTACGCCGACGCGCTCTTCGCCGCCTGCGGGTACCGCTTGCCGCTCAGCATGATCCGGCCGTTGAAGGCCTGGTTCGGGCTCTGCGCCGCGGCGGGACGCGCGAACGCGACCGCGAGCAGCACCAGGGACGAGACAATCACCGTACGCAGGCTCATGGACCTCGGATGCTAGCCGACGCCGTGGGTAGGAGTCGACCGCCTATCAGGGCCGGTCGAGCAACTGCTGGATCGCGGCCAGCCCGGCCTTGTCGGGGCCGTCCTGGCCATCGCTCTTACGATCGCCCTGGCCATCGCCCTGGCCATCGATCCGGCCGGCGATGTCGACGGCGCGGCGCGCCAGGGCGCGGTACACGGCCAGGAGCTCAGGGCGGCCGGCGATCGCATCGAGGTGGCGCTGCACCGTCGCGTGGTCGCCGCGGCGGATCGGGCCGGTCAGCCCGCCGACCGTGCCGCGGGCGGCGACGTTCTTGAGCGCGCCCTCGGCGAGCGGGATCAGCGCCTGCGCCGCCTTGTCGGCCGGCACCCCGGCGCTGGCGAGCACGGCGGCGGCCGCGTCGAGCGTGGCCACGATGTAGTTCGACGCCATCGCCGCGGCGGCGTGATAGGCGGCCATCTGCGCGCTGTCGAGCCCGAGCACGACGCCGCTCATCGCCGCGACCAGCTTGCCGGCCGTGGCGCGGCCGACCTCGTCGCCCTCGACGCCGAACACGGTGCCCTTCAGCGCGCGCATCGCGGCCTTACCGTCGGCTATCGCCGACAGCGGGTGCATCGTGCCGGTGCCGGCGACCTGCCCGGCCACGCCGCCGAGCAGCTCCTGGGCCGACGCGGCGCCGGCGCAGTGCAGCAGCACGTGGCGCTTGTTGATAAGGCCCGTGCCGAGCAGCATCTGCGCGACCTCGGGGATGGCCTGGTCGCGAACGGCGAGGATGACGACCTCGGTCTCGAGCAGGATGTCGGGCGGGGCCGACGAGAACGCGGCGACGCCGGCGGTCGATCCCGCGGCGCGCGCGGGAGCGGCACGCCGCGCCCACAGGCCGAGGACCGGCACGCCGCCGAGCCGCAGGGCGCCGGCGAGCGCGGTGGCGACCGGGCCAGCGCCGACGATGAACGTAGTTGGATTGCGGGCGGTCACGGCGAGTACAGGTGGTGCTCGGCGATATACCGCAACACGCCTGCCGGGACTAGCCCGGCGGCGCGCGGGTCGCCCGCGGCCAGCAAGTCGCGGATCTGCGTCGCCGAGATCTCGGGCATCGTGACCCCGGTCGCGGTGCTGCCCGCGGGCAGCTCGTGGCCGCCTCGTCCGACGACGATCAGCGGCGCCCGGGCCAGGACGTCATCCCAGCGGTACCACTTCGCCGCGTCGTGCAGGATGTCGGTGCCGACCACCAACCGCAAGCTGTGGCCCAGCTCGCGCAAATAATCGACCAGGTCCAGCGTGCGGCTGGACACGAAGCCCGGCCGGGCGGCGAGCTCGGCCTCGGCCTGGCTGACTTTCACCCGGGCCCCGAGCGGCGCGGCGGCCCGCTCGCACATCGCGATCCGATGGGCGTAGTCGGCCAGGTGCTTGCCGAACGGGTGCGCGTAGGTCGGCACGAACCACAGCTCGTCGACCGGCTGGGTCTCGAGCACGTAGAGCGCGACCAGCTGGTGCGCGGCATGCGGCGGGTTGAAGCTCCCCCCGAACAGCGCGACCCGGGTCACGCGTCTTCGTAGAGCAGAAAGTCGGCGCGCTCGGCGGCGAAGTCGCCCTCGTCGCGCGGCCAGCGCTCGGTCAGCTCGTCGAGGCTGGCCCCGGCCTCGATGCCCTTCCTGACCGTGTCGCCGCCGGTCAGCAGATCGATCGCCGGGATGTTGTCGACGAACTCGTACGCCTTGTCGCGCCAGCGGAACGCGGCGGGCGCCTGGTCGTAGCAGGCCTTGAGGAACGCCACGCCGGTCCGGTACGACCGGTAGGTCTGCGGGTTGGTGACGTGCAGCTGCACGCCGTTGCACGCCGCGCCCTTGTGTTTCTGGAACATGGGCGTGAAGATCGCCGGGCGGAACCGGACGCCGGGCAGGTCCATCGCGGTCAGCGCCGCGGCCAGCTTGTGGCCGTCGAGGTACGGCGCGCCGGCGAGCTCGAACGGCCGGGTCGTGCCGCGGCCCTCGGACAGCTCGGTGCCCTCGACCAGGCACATCCCGGGGTAGACCAGCGCGGTGTCGGTCGTCGGCATGTTGGGCGACGGCTGGACCCAGCTGAGCCCGGTGTGATCGAAGAGCATGTCGCGCTGGTAGCCGCGCATGCTCAGCACGTACATCTCGAGGTCGAGCTTCTCGACGGTGTGCCGCCACCGCGCGATCTCGCCGGCGGTCAGGCCGTGGCGGACCGGGCACGACACCAGGCCGACGAACGACTCGAAGCCCGGCGTGATGAGCCCCCCCTCGATCAGCTCGCCGCCGAGCGGGTTGGGCCGGTCGAGCACGCAGAACGCCTTGCCGGCCTTGGCGCACGCGCGCATCGCCAGGACCATGCTCCACACGAACGTGTAGTACCGGCTGCCGATGTCCTGGACGTCGTAGACCAGGACGTCGATGTCGTCGAGCATCGCCGGGGTCGGCGACAGCGACTCGGTCGTCGCGCCGTACAGGCTGTGGATCGGCAGATCGGAGTGCGCGTCGCGCGCGGCGTCGACCGCGATCATGTCCTGCGCGTCGCCGCGCACGCCGTGCTCGGGGCCGAACAGCGCCGTGACCTTGTAGTCCTTCTGCGCGGCCAGGATGTCGATCGCGTGGCGCAGCTGGGCGTCGACCGCGGTCGCGTTGACCAGGAGGCCGATCCGCCGACCCTCGAGCAGGGTGCTGCCTTCGCTCGCGAGCCGAGCCAGTCCTGTTTGCACAGCCATGGCGCTAGCCTACTTGGCCTACGCGAAAATCGGCACGGGCTTCAGCGTGATCTTGCCGTCCTTGGTGATCACCCGGAACCGGA
The DNA here is from genome assembly GCA_036404335.1 of Kofleriaceae bacterium. Taxonomy (GTDB): domain Bacteria; phylum Myxococcota_A; class Polyangia; order Haliangiales; family Haliangiaceae; genus JABFXX01. Next base: position 1,448 of record DASWOO010000700.1, on the reverse strand, counting down.
CCGCGCGGCACTGGTACTGGGCCTTGAGCTTGCCCTCGTTGACCTTGAGCTTGGCGATGAAGTTCTCGAACGACACGTCATCCGGGTTCCCGGTCGCGCGCCGCGCGCCGACGTACTCGGTGAACACCCGCTTGTAGTAGTCGGGCTCGGGCTCGTGCGCGAGCGCGGCCAGATCGGGGTCCGGGCCGCCCTCCGACTCCTCGAACTCGACGCGGCCCTGGAGGATCGGGTTGCCCTCGTCGTCGAGCTCCTCTTCGCCCGGCTCGGGCCGGCCGAGCAGCCGGGCGAGCATGACGTTGAGGCCGTTGGCCAGGCCGTCGAGCTCGAGGCCGACCGGGCGGAACGTGCGGTCGACGTTGCCATTGATGATGTCGGTCACGCCCTGCTCGATCGGATCGACCTGGGCCATCAGCCGGCGGTGCGCCAGGTACATCGCGAGCAGCGCGATCGCCAGCGCGCCGGCGCCGAGCAGCAGGACGAACAGCTTGACCGTGCCGGCCGTGGTCCCGAAGTCCGTCGTCGCCGACAGGATGACCACGCCCGAGGTGATCGCCGGGTAGGAGCTCGGCAGCCGGCGGGTCGAGATCCGCGGCATCCGGACCAGCGCGGCGAGGTAATCGATGCCGTCGATCGAGATCTTCTGCTTGCCGCCCGCGACGCTCAGCTTGCCCGACTTGAGCGCCTCGCCGATCTGCCGCGACCGCGAGGTGTCCTCCTCGCCGGTCAGGCCGCGGACGAAGCTGCTCGCGACCGCGCCGGTGCCATCGTAGTACGAGACCTCGGTGCCGAGCAGCTGGCGATCCTTCTGCGCTTCCTTGGCGGTCTGCGCGTAGGCCACGACGATCGCGCCGATGATCACCACGCCGTCGGGATCCTTGGCCGAGACCGGCGCGTCCGGATCGATCACCGGGGCCACGCCGATCTTCATCAGGCCGGCGTTCGAGCTCCAGATGTCGCTGATGATCACCTTGCTGTTGAGCACGACGTTGAGCGCCGGGATGATCAGCTCGTCCTTGTCGGTCTTCCACTGGCGGGCGACGACGGTCTGCACCTCGTTCATCGCCAGGAGATTTCCGGTGCCGTCGACCAGGGCGATGATGTCGGGCTTGACCGCGCCCTGCTTCTCGTCGGCGATGAACTTGGAGAACCCGACCCGGGCCTGGGTCTGGCGCTCGCCGGCGCTGTCGGTCTTGATCGCGTTGACGAACTCGCGCTGGGCGGCGAGCCGCTCGGCCTTGTTCGAGACGTCGATCCCCTCGAGCTGGTTGAGCTGCTGGACGACCTGATAGGCGCGCAGCAGCTTGTCGTCGGCGTCCCGCTTCACGCGTTCGTCGAAGCTTCGGGATGTGACAAAAAACGCGATCGCCGTGAGGATGGCGATCACGGTAGCAACGACGGCGGCGATGACCGTGCGGGACATACTCCCTCCGCGGCAATTATCCGTGGCT
>DASWOO010000699.1:0-3260 GCA_036404335.1 Kofleriaceae bacterium | reverse complement strand
GCGGCGGTGGCGATGAACGTGTCCGCGGTGCCGGTGTAGTCGTAGTAGACCGCCGACGGCTCGTAGACATCGAAGTCCAGCGCGCGCCACACCGGGTCTGCCGCGAACTTCGCCGGCTCGGCCGCGCAGCGCTCGTCGGCGCCGGCGCAGCACCCGCCCGCGCGTTGCACCGGCAGCTCGCGCGCCGTGCCGACCACGTAGCTGCCGGTCTCGGCAAACCGCTGGCGGGCGGCGTGGCCGATGCGGTCGAGCTCGAGCTGGGCGTCGGCGGTCTGGGCGTCGTGCACCGAGCGGAGGAACATCGGGATGCTGACCGCGAGGAACACGCCGCCGAGGCCCAGCGCGATCACCAGCTCGACGGCACCGAAGCCGCGCTGCGAGGCGGGCATCGGCTCAATCCGCATTCACGGCCGGCTCGGTCAGCGACACCGCCGGGTTGCCGTTGGCCGACGAGCCGGTCAGCGTGTACGTGATCTCGACGCCGTCGCAGTCGAGGTCGCCGGTGGCCTTGGCGGTGAACGCCGCGGCGGTGCCGGCGTAGTTGTAATAGAACAGGCTCGGCTCGTCGATCTGGAAGTCGAGGGCCTTCCACACCGTGTCGGACGCGAAGCTCGCCGGCACCGCCGCACACTTGTTGGTGCCGCCGGTCCCGCCGCAGCACCCGCCGCTGCCCGGCTTGACCGGGAGCTGCTGCGCCGTGCCGGTCACGTACGCCGCGGTCTCCGCGTAGCCGCGCTTGGCGTTCTTGCCGATCTTGTTGAGCTGCAGCGACGCCTCGGTCTTCTTGGACCGCTTCATGTAATCCATGAACGCCGGGATCGCGACCGCCGCCAGAATTCCGATGATGGCCACGACGATCATCAGCTCGATCAGCGTGAAGCCCCGCGGTCTCGTCCCTCGCGCAATCTCCATCCCTGCCGGCCGAGCAACCGACGTGCCCGCGCCGGCGTCGGTAACTGGCCGTCGGGTGGTCGCCGCGCGCGCCGCGAGCCGTCACCGCGCGCGCAGATACCCGGGTACCGCGACGGCGACCGCGCGCGGCCTGCGAAGCGCACCGATCCGCGCCGTGCCAGGTAGCGCGCCCCCGGTGTATCGTCGCCCGATGATCCGCGACCGCCGGGCGATCCTCGCGTTGCTGACGGCGCTGAACTTCTTGAACTACATCGACCGGGCGGTGATCGCGGCGGTGCTCAAGCCGATGCGCGGCGAGCTGGCGATGACGAACTTCGAGGCCGGGCTGCTGAGCAGCGCGTTCCTGGTCGGCTACTTCGTGACGTCGCCGATGTTCGGGGCGCGGGCCGACAAGGGCAGCCGGAAGGGGCTGATCGCGTTCGGCGTGGTGATCTGGTCGCTGGCGACGGTGGCGAGCGGGATGGCGCACAGCTTCGGGCAGCTGCTGGCGGCGCGGGCGGTCGTCGGGTTCGGCGAGGCGAGCTTCGCGGTCCTGGCGCCGACGATCATCGACGACATCACGCCCAAGGACCGCAAGGGCATGGCGCTGGCGGTGTTCTTCCTGGCGATCCCGCTGGGCTACGCGCTCGGCTACATCATCGGCGGCTCGATCGCCCAGCACCACGGCTGGCGCGCGGCGTTCTTCGTGTGCGGCGGGCCGGGCCTCCTGCTCGCGGCCAGCGTCCTGCTGATCGAGGAGCCCGAGCGCAAGCTGCTCGACGCCAAGGCCAGGCTGATCGACGGCCTGCGCGAGGTCGCGCGCATCCCGCTGTTCCGCCGGGCGGTGCTCGGCTATTGCGCGTACACCGGCGCGCTCGGTGCGTTCTCCTACTGGGCGCCCAACTACCTGCTGGTCGCGTTCCCCGGCGTGCTCGACGACCAGAGCGCCAACCTCTGGTTCGGCGTCGTGCTGCTGGCCGCGGGCGCGGTCGGCACGTTCGGCGGCGGCCGGTGGATGGACCGCTCGCTGCGCCGGATGCCGCAGGTGCCCGAGGGCGCCGCCTACGACGTCCCCGAGCAGAAGGCCCAGGTCAACCAGATGCTGAAGATCTGCGCGACCGGCACGCTGCTCGCCGCGCCGTTCACCGTGGCGTGCTTTCTGATGCCGGTGCCCGCGGCGTTCTTCGCGGCCGCGTTCGTCGCCGAGATCGGCCTGTTCCTGTCGACCTCGCCGGTCGCCGCCGCCTGCCTGCGCGCGGTGCCCGAGGAGCGCCGGGCGAGCAGCACGGCGGCGATGATCTTCTCGATCCACCTGTTCGGCGATCTCTGGTCGGCCGCCGCGCTCGGCCTGCTTCAGGACTGGCTGCCGATCGTCGTCGCGATGATGGCGCTGCCCATCGTGTTTGGCTGGACCACGCTGATCTGGTGGCCGCGGCGTCGGGAGGCCGTGTCGAACCGCGTAGCAGTGTCGCCTCCGCCGACTGCCGTGGTACACCGCGGCTCGCGATGAAGATCCACGAGTATCAGGGCAAGCAGTTGTTCCGAAAGTACGGCGTGCCCGTACCGATCGGCGTCCCCGCGATGACGGTCGATGAGGCGCTGGCCGCGATCCCCAAGGTCCAGCAAGACGCCGGCACCGACGTGGTCGTCGTCAAGGCGCAGATCCACGCCGGCGGCCGCGGCAAGGGCGGTGGCGTCAAGGTCGCCAAGACCCGCGCCGACGCCGAGGACGCGGTCAAGAAGATCTTCGGCATGCAGCTGGTCACGCCGCAGACCGGCCCCGAGGGCAAGAAGGTCCAGCGCCTGCTCGTCGAGCAGGGCCTGGCGATCGAGCATGAGTACTACCTCGGCATGCTGCTCGACCGCGCCACCGGCCGCGTCACCGTGATGGCGTCGACCGAGGGCGGGATGGACATCGAGGAGGTCGCCGCGACCCACCCCGACAAGATCCTCAAGGAAGCGATCGACCCGGCCACCGGCTGGCAGGACTGGCAGTCGCGCAGCCTGGCCAAGAAGCTCGGGCTGTCGGGCAAGGCCGCCGAGTCGTTCGCCGCGTTCATGCAGCCGCTCGCGCGCTGCTACGACGACATGGACTGCTCGCTGCTCGAGATCAACCCGCTGATCACGACCAAGGACGGCAAGGTCCTCGCGCTCGACGCCAAGATCAACTTCGACGACAACGCGATGTACCGGCACCCCGAGCTCGAGGAGTGGCGCGACCCCAACGAGGAGGACGCGTCCGAGCTCGAGGCCAAGAAGTGGGACCTGTCCTACATCGCGCTCGACGGCAACATCGGCTGCATGGTCAACGGCGCCGGCCTGGCGATGTCGACGATGGACATCATCAACTTCTACGGCGGCTCGCCGGC
>DASWOO010000698.1:0-5303 GCA_036404335.1 Kofleriaceae bacterium | reverse complement strand
CAGGCACGGGAGCTGCTCCATGTTCCCGCATCATGAATCTCGCGAGAGTCGCCCGCACCCTGCTCGGTAGCACGCTGGTCTTTGCGGGCATCGGCCATCTCACGTTCGCGCGCCGCGAGTTCCGCGCCCAGGTGCCCGACTGGGTCCCGCTGGACACGGACCGCACGGTCGTCTACTCCGGCATCGCCGAGATCGCGCTCGGCGCGGGCCTCGTCCTCGCCGACGCCAAGCGCGAGGCGCTGATGGGCAAGATCGCCGCCGCGTTCTTCGTCGCCGTGTTCCCGGGCAACCTCTCGCAGTACGTCAACCGGCGCGAGGCGTTCGGGCTCGACACCGACAACAAGCGGCTCGCGCGGCTGTTCTTCCAGCCCGCGCTGATCTACTGGGCGCTCAAGAGCACCCACCAGCGCGCGTAGCGCGCACGGCGAGGCGGTGACGCGCGTGCGCCTTCGCGCGGGGATCAGCCGGCGAACAGCGCGCGCTCGATGAACCCGGTCAGCGCCTGCTTGACGCGATCGGCGCCGACCGGCGGCGCGCCGAAGTGACCGGCCAGGCCGTACGCGGCGTGCATCGCGGCGCCGTAGAGCACCCACGCGGTGGCCTCCGGATCCGGCGCGACGTCTCGCGGCACGATCGCGGCGATCAGCTGGGCCAGCTTGTCGAGCGAGATCCGCTCGAACGCGCGCTGGATCTCGGCGACCTTGGCGTCGCGCAGCGACATCTCCTGGAAGCTGCGGGTCAGCTCGGGCCGGGCGAGGACGTGGTTGAACAGGATCGCGATGGTCTCGCTGATCGTCTCGTGCCGACCGCGGCCGACGAACCGCTCGGGGCCGATGCTCGCGATGGTCTCGCGGTAGGCCTCGACCATCGTCCGCCGCGCGATCTCGAGATAGATCTCGTGCTTGTCGTCGAAGTATCGGTAGAACGTGCCGACCGAGACCCCGGCGCGCTCGGCGATCTCCGGCGTGCCGATCGCGTCGTAGCCGCGCTCGGCGAACAGCACGGCCGCGGCGTCGAGCAGGCCGAGGTAGCTGCGGCGCGCGCGGTCCTGCTGGAAGTCGGGCTCGCGGGTCGGGCGCAGGACCTTGGGCAACGACTCGACGGCACCGGCCGGGGGTGCCGCATTTTGCTTCCTGGTGCGGGGCGCCATGGAGCGCAACAATCGCTTGACGCCGGGCGGGCCGCCAGTCAAAGTGAAACAAGTTTCAGTTTTGATGTTTGCGCAGGAGGTTGTCATGGATGCTGCGACTGCTAGCTCGACGCTCGCCGGCCCATCGATCGAGACGATCGAGACGCTGCTCGATGTGACCTACACCTGGGGGTACCAGGAGACCCGGACCAAGCTGCGCGACCTGTACGACAAGGCCGTGCGCGCCCAGTGGATCTCCGACGACGTCCTGCCGTGGGACACCGTCGTCGATCTCGAGAAGCCGACCCGGACCGAGCAGGTCATGCCGCTGTACGGCTCGGACCTGTACAACCGGATGTCGGCCAAGGACAAGACGATGATCAACGCCGAGACGTTCGCGTGGACGATCTCGCAGTTCCTGCACGGCGAGCAGGGCGCGCTGCTCGCGAGCGCGCAGCTGGTCGACTCGGTCGACAACCTCGACAGCAAGCTGTACGCGGCGAGCCAGGTCGTCGACGAGGCGCGGCACGTCGACGTCTACAACCGCTACATCCACGAGAAGCTGAGGATCGCGTATCCGATCAACGCGCACCTGAAGACCCTGCTCGACATGATCCTCAAGGACAGCCGGTGGGACATGAAGTTCCTCGGCATGCAGATCATGGTCGAGGGCCTCGCGCTCGCCGCGTTCGGGATGATCCGGACCAACACCGACGAGCCGCTGATCAAGGAGCTGACCGCGTACGTCATGGGCGACGAGGCCCGCCACGTCGCGTTCGGCATCCTGTCGCTGCGCGACTACTACCGCGACCAGCCGGAGCACGTGAAGCGCGAGCGCGAGGACTTCGTGTTCGAGGCCGCGCGGCTGATGCGCGACCGGTTCCTGTTCCAGGAGGTCTGGGAGAAGACCGGGCTGCCGGCCAAGGAGTGCATGGAGATCACGCTGCATAGCCAGGCGCAGAAGATGTTTCGCTCGCTGCTGTTCTCGAAGATCGTGCCGGCGATCAAGAAGATGGACCTGCTGTCCGACCGCCAGCGCGTGCGGTTCGCGGAGCTGGGCATCCTGCAGTTCGAGAGCTGGGCCGACCCGCTCGCCGACCTGCAGCAGACGGCGCTGGGTGCGACATCGGCGCGGCTGCCGGCGGCGTAGTTTCGCGCTATCGTGCGCGGATGTTGCGCACGTCGTTCGCGGTCGCGTTGGTTGCTTCGCTGATGGTCGCCGGGTGCAAGGAGGGCAAGGACGGCGGCGGCCATGGCGCCAAGGTCCAGGTCCACGAGCCGACGCCGGTCAGCGCGGGCACGGTCGGCGCCGATGGCGTGCGCAAGGTGGCGATCGAGGCCAACACCAAGGGCTACGTGCCCGATCGGATCGGCGGCAAGCCGGGCGAGAAGCTCTTGCTGGTGTTCACCCGCACGGCCGACTCGACGTGCATCGCGCAGCTCAAGACGCCCGAGGGCAAGATGGTCGACCTGCCGATGAACCAGCCGGTCGAGGTCGCGGTCACCGTGCCGGCGAACGGCGAGGTCGGCTTCGCGTGCGGCATGGACATGTTCCACGGCTCGGTGATCGCCGAGCCGACCGGCGATCACCACACCTGAGACGTCAGCGCGCGTCGGCGCCGGCGTCGTCGGGCGGCTCGGTCGCCGCGGATCCGGCAGCGGACGGCTCGGGCGCGGCGCTCCCGCCGGCGCGCTCGGCCTGGCGGTTCAGGATCGGGGTGAGGTCGTAGATCACGGACGACCTGGCGTCGAACGTGGTCTTCCACTCGTCGACGCCGTCCTTGCGCAGCACGACGGTGTGCGAGCCGATCGCCAGCGAGTGGCGCGACATCGTGCCGCTCGGCAGCGTGGTGCCGTCGAGCACCACTTGGTGGCCGGCGGGCGGCTCGACCTGCAGGGTCGCATTGGCGACGACCACCGCGGGATCGAGCGCGTCGAGCGACACCGCCATCGGCCGGGTCTGGCCGGCGACCACGTCGATCGAGGTGAGCCAGGTCTTGTAGCCGGCGCGGCGGATCTCGATCTGGTGCACGCCGGGCGACAGGTCGATCGTCCACGGCGAGCCGGTGTGCAGCGGCTGGCCGGCGATCGCGATCGCCGCGTCGGTCGGCATCGTGGTCAGCCGGATCGTGCCGAGCTGCGCGGCGGGCGCGGCCGGCGGCGGCGGGGTGCCGCCCGGCTGGCCGTCGCGGTGGGTCAGGTGCAGCGCGATGCCGGCGATCGCGCCGGCCAGCACGACGCTGCCGGCGATCAGCACGATCGCGCGGCCGGGGCGGCGGGCGGGCTGCGGCGCGGGCGGCATCGGCGCCAGCTCGGCGTGGCGCATCGCCAGCTCGGCGTGGCGCATCGCCGGCTCGTCGTGGAACATCGCTGGCTCGTCGTGGAACATCGGCGGCTCGTCGGGCGCCTCGTTCGGCGCCGGCGGGTCGTCGAGCATCTCCATGACCTGCGACGCGCTCGACACCACGGTCATCAGCGACTCGTCGTCGGGCTCGAGCTCGTCGGCTCGGTCGCCGGCCTCGGGCCCTGCATGGCGGGCCGGGCGGGCCATCGCCAGCGCCTGCTCGCGGGTCTGCGCCGGGGTGCCGACCACCGGGGTCTCGGCGTCGTCGTGGATCCCCGGCTCTTGCCCGAGGCCGAGGCCGAGCGGATCGGCGAGCACGGTCGGCGCCGAGTCGTGGGTCGTGCTGGCCACCGGCAGCTGCACGGCGTGCGAGCCGGTGTTGCGCGCCGGCGGCGCCGTGCCCGCGCGCGCGCCGGGCGGCGGCGTGGTCGGCGCGCGGAACCGGACGAACGGCTCGCTGGTCGGCATCGCCGGCATCGACGGGATCGTGTCCGACGCCAGCGCGAAGTCCTCGGCCGACGGCCGCGACGGCACCAGCGCCGAGTGGCCGAGCACCGTGCGGGCGGCGATCTGCGGGCTGCCCGCCGGCGGGGTCGCGGCCTTGCCGGCGGCGTTGCCGGCCGCCTTGCCGGCGGCGTTGCCGGCCGCGTTGCCGGCCGGATGCCCGACGGCGAACGAGCGCTCGGTCGGCAGGTTGTCGGTGCCCTGCGCGGCGGCGAACCGCTGGCTCCGGCGCGGCGGCGCCGACGGCGGGATCGTCGCGATCGGCGCCGAGGACGCCGGGACCTGCGCGGGCGCCGGCGGGATGGTCGCGGCCGGGATCGCGCGCGGCGTGCCGACGCTGCGCTTGAGCTCGGTCGACGGCGTGGCCTCGAGGTTGGCCGGCGGCGGCGGCGACAGCGACGGCCGGGTCGCCGGGGCGTTGCTGCCGATCGGCGGGATCGTGATCGTCCGGATCCGCGCGCGGCCGCTGCCCGCGTCCTGCGCCGTCATGACCTGGCTGCGCAGCTGCGCGGCGGGCGTCGGCGGGCGGGTCCGCGGGTTGGAGCGCGCGAGCAGCGCCGCGGTGGTCGCCGCCCGGACCGGCGGCCCCGCCGGCCGGATGCCGTGGGTCGGCTGCGAGCTCGGGATGTCGTCGGCGAGGTCGTCGAAGTCGAGCCGGACCTCGGCGCCGAGCACGCTCGCGGTGCCGAGGTGCTTGCCGGACACGTCGGGCACGTCGTCGAGCACGACCGGCCCGGCGCTGCCGCCCTCGTCGCCGCCCCACGCGATGTCGATCGAGTCGTCGTCGTCGGACCGCTTGCCCGGCGCCGGCGCGCTCAGGCCCTTGCGCGCCATCGCCACCGCCTGGGCCGCGCTGCTCGTCGCGTCGAACGACGCGGTCTGCGTGCCGTGATCGGCCTCGAGCGCGAACGCCCAGTCGACCCAGGTCGCGACGTCGCGCTCGGTGGTCTGCAGGCGGTACTGGCGGCGCATCGCGTGCAGCTCGTCGCGCAGCGCGGCGGCGCTGGCGAACCGGTCGTCCGGATCGCGGACGAGCGCGCGCAGCACGATCGCGTCGAGCTCGGGCGGGCAGGTCTGGTTGAACGTCGAGGGCGGCATGATGTCGCCGCGCTGGACCTTCATCAGCGTCTCGTACTCGTTCTTGGTCGCGAACAGCGGCCGCGCTGTCAGCAGCTCGTGGGCGATGATGCCGACGGCGAACAGGTCGCTGCGCGCGTCGAGCGGCTTGCCCATCAGCGCCTCGGGCGCCATGTACGCGAGCTTGCCCTTGACCCGGCCGGTCTGGGTCCGCAGCTGCGCCGACTGCGCCTTGGCGATGCCGAAGTC
>DASWOO010000697.1:0-1908 GCA_036404335.1 Kofleriaceae bacterium | reverse complement strand
TGATCGAGTCCAACACGTTCGGTGCCAACCGCCTGGCGCTGACCCGCCACGGCCTCGCCGACCAGGCCGCCGGGATCAACCGGGCCGGCGTCCAGCTCGCGCGGTCCGCGGCCGGCGACCGGGCGTGGGTCGCGGGCGCGGTCGGCCCGAGCGGCGTCAACCACACCATCGCCAGCGCGTCGGAGCGCCGGCTCGCCCGGTTCGCGCTCGCCGAGCAGATCGACACGCTGGTGCTCGCCGGCGTCGACACGATCATCCTCGAGACCTTCGCGTCGATCCTCGAGCTCGAGATGGCGATCACCGTCGCCAAGGAGCGCGGGCCGCGCGTCCCCGTGGTCGCGATGATGGTGTTCGGCGCCGATCTCAAGAGCGACGGGGGCCTGGGCCCCGCGCAGATCGCCGAGCGGTTGATCGCCGCCGGCGCCGACGTGATCGGCGCCAACTGCGGCATCGGCCCGGCCGAGCTGTACCAGATCACCGTCGGCATGGTCGGCCACGGCGTGCCGGTGATCGCCCAGCCCAACGCCGGCCTGCCCGCCTCGGTCGAGGGCCGGACGCTCTATGTCGCCAACCCCGAGCACTTCGGCGTGTTCGCGCGCCGCATGCTCAAGAGCGGCGTGCGGCTGGTCGGCGGCTGCTGCGGCACCACGCCGGATCACACCCGCGCGATGCTCGGCGCCGTCCGCATGCTGCGCGGCGAGAACGTCGAGGACCGGCCCGCCACCGAGCGCACCGGACAGATCCCGACGATCACCTCCGCCTCGCCGAGCAAGCCCGCCAAGATCCCGGTCGGCGAGCGCGGCCGGCTCGGCGGCCGGCTGGCGCGCGGCGAGTTCATGGTGTCGGTCGAGCTGACCGCGCCGCCCGGCAGCGACCTGACCAAGACCAAGCAGCAGGTCGCCGAGCTCGCGGCCGGTGGCGTCGACGTGGTCAACATCGCCGACGGCCCGCGCGCCTCGGCGCGGATGGCCAACATCGCGGTGTGCGCGCGGCTGGCGATCGAGACCGCGGTCGAGCCGATCCTGCACGTGTGCGCGCGCGACAAGAGCTTCCTGGGCCTGATCGCCCACCTGCTCGGCGCGCAGGCGCTGGGCCTGCGCAACCTGGTGATCATCACCGGCGACCCGCCGAAGATGGGCGACTACCCGTTCTCGACGCCGGTCTACGACGTCGACTCGATCGGCCTGTTGCGCATCGCCGCCGGGCTCAACGCCGGCGTCGATCCGGCCGGCAAGGAGTGCGAGCCGACCTCGTTCGTGCTGGCGACCGGCGCCGAGCCGGCCGCGCAGGACCGCGACCGCGAGCTGCGCCGGCTCGAGGAGAAGAAGCTCGCCGGCGCCGAGCTGGTGATGACCCAGCCGGTCTACGACCCGCGGACGCTCGACCGGTTCCTCGAAGACATCCGGCCGCTCGGCCTGCCGGTGATGGTCGGCATCCTGCCGCTCGCGTCGCACCGGAACGCCGAGTTCCTGCACAACGAGGTGCCGGGCATGTCGGTGCCGGCGGAGTACCGCGAGCGCATGGCCAAGGTCGGCGGCGGGCCGGCCGCGCGCGCCGAGGGCATCCGCATCGCGCAGGAGGCGCTGGCCGCGGTCAAGGATCGCGTGCAGGGCGCGTACGTCATGCCGCCGTTCAACCGGGTCGACAGCGCGCTCACCGTGCTCGAGGTCGCGCGCGATCGCTGGCATCCGGAGCTGCCGAAGTGAGCCTGACGTTCGACGAGGCGCGGGCGATGCACGGCGAGTGCTGCGTGCTCGACCTCCACGCCGACACCGCCAAGCTGATGGACAAGCTCGGCTACGACCTGGCGCTGCGCCACGACCGGCCGATGCCGACCCGGGTCAACGTGTTCGGCCACGTCGACCTGCCGCGGCTGCGCGAGGGCGGCGTCGCCGGCCAGTTCTTCAG
>DASWOO010000696.1:0-5898 GCA_036404335.1 Kofleriaceae bacterium | reverse complement strand
ACCGCGTAGCAGCCGCGCGCCGGGTCGCCCCAGGCGCTGGCGCCGTCGACGATCACCCCGTCCAGCTTGGCGGCGGCGGCCGCCGCCGCGGTCGCGATCGCCGGCAGCGGCCTCCACCCCGCCGGCACCGCCGCTGCGCCGCCCGGCGCCGGCTCGGCCCCCGCCGCGCTGCACGCCACGCACGCCGCCAGGGCGATCAGCGGTCCTCGCTGCACATCCACACCCGCTGCCCGTTGTCCGCGCCGAGCCGCCGGCGCGCGTCGTCGGTGATGCCGACCACCTGATCGCCCATCGGGATCACCCGCGCGCCGATCGCGCGAAACCCCGGCTTGGCGCCCGGCGTCTCGACCGCGAGCACGGCCCACGGCCGCTCGCCGTCGGCGTGATCGACGCTGGTCACCGCGATCTGCCGCGCGCTCTTCACCAGCGTGATCGAGTCGGTCGCCGCGACGAAGTGCGGCCCGCCGTCGAACGGGTCGATCTGGTTGGCGTAGTCGAAGCCGATCCGCCGCAGCATCCGCTCGACCGGCTGGGTCTCGCGGCCGACCTGGCCGATGATCGACCGGACGTCGTCGGGCAGGAGCACCGTGTGGATCGGATCATCGGGGAACAGCGCGTGGATGAACTCCTTGTTGTCCTTCGAGAGCAGATCCGCGTCCTGGTACGACAGCCCGGTGAACTTGCGGCCGAGCGCCTCCCACAGCTTCGACGTGCCGTCGGTCTGGAGCGGCGGCAGCAGCTCGGACAGCACGTGATCGCGGAACCCGTCGCGGTGCATCGCGATGAACAGGAACCGCACGTAGGACAGCGCCTTGCCGAGCGCCTCGGTGTTGCGCCGGTACTCGGGCAGCAGGATCAACCCGCCGATCTCCGTCGGGCCGTGATAGTTGTAGCCGATGCGCAGCGTCGAGTGCGCGAAGTGCTTGTCGAGCGACACCGAGTAGCGCTCGTCGATCTCGACCCGATAGAAGACGTGCGGCGCGCGCCGGGTGCCGTGCTGCGCGTAGATGATCGACGTGCCGATGATCCGCTGCTTGCTCAGGTCCTCGAGCACGAACAGGAACTCGCGCTCGAACACCGGATCGGTGCCGGCGAACGCGCGCTCCGAGCGGTCGAGGATCTTTTCGATGTGGCCGCGATCGGCCGGCAGGTTGACGGTGTCGAGGTGCTCGGCCACGGCGAGCACTTGGTCGACATCCTCTTGATACGATTGACGAATCCGAAACATACCAGCGTCCGCCCGCCACCGTACCACGCCCGGCTGCTACTTGCGGAACGTCTCGGGATCGATCCCGAACCGCTTGAACCAGCGATACAGCTGGGTCCGGCGGACGTTCATCTCGCGGCCGACCGCGATCACGTTGCCGCTGCACCGGGCGAGCAGCGCTTCGATCTCCAGCTTGAGCTCGTCGTCCGAGCGCGCCCGCGGCACGGGCGCGGCCTCGGCGCGCGGCTTGCGCAGCGCGTCGGGCAGGTGCGCCAGCTCGATCACCCCGTCGGTCGCGAGCACCGCCGCGGTCGCCAGGACCTTCTGCAGCTCGCGGATGTTCAGCGGCCACTCGCTGCGCAGGAGCGCGCGCATCGCCGCCGGCGCGATCACCAGCTGATCGCCGCCCGGCAGCTCGCCGAGCATGTGGCGGAGCAGGAGGCCCAGGTCGAGCTTGCGCGCGCGCAGCGGCGCGAGCTCGAGGGTGTGACCGAACAGCCGCGCGTACAGGTCGGGGCGGAACTGGCCGCTGTCGACCAGCGCCTCGAGGTCGCGCAGGGTAGCGGCGCACAGCCGGACGTCGACCTTGACCGGGTGATCGACGCCGATCGGCACGACCTCGCGCTCCTGCAGCACGCGCAGGAACGCCGCCTGCGACGCCGCCGGCAGCTCGCCGACCTCGTCGAGGAACAGGGTGCCGCCGTCGGCGCTGCGGACCAGGCCGAGCCGCTCGCCGACCGCGCCGGTGAACGCGCCGCGCCGGTGGCCGAACAGCTCGGCCTCGAGCAGGTGGGACGGCAGCGCGCCGCAGTTGACCGCGATGAACGCGCCGGTGCGGCCCGATAGCTCGTGGACCGCGCGCGCGACCAGCTCCTTGCCGGTGCCGGTCTCGCCGTGGAGCAGCACCGAGACCTCCGACGCCGCGACCCGGCGCAGGATCGCGAGCTGGTCGGCGAGCGCGCCGTCGAGCGTGCGCAGCGCGAACGGCAGGTGCGCCAGGTCGGCGTCGCCCAGGTCGTCGGGGGCGTCGCGCTCGACCTCGGCGTGGCGGAACCCGAAGAACGTGTGGCCGAGCTCGATGATCGCGCCGCTGGCCAGCAGCTGGCGGCGCACGATGTTGCCGTCGACGATCGCGCCGTTCTTGGACTCGGGGTCGTCGAGGGTCCAGCCGACCGGCGAGCGGACCAGCGCGCCGTGCTGGCTCGACATCCGGCGGTCGGCGATCCGCAGCTCGAGCACGCGGCGGCCGTCGACCACGCTGCGCACCGCCGCCCGATCGCCGCGGCCGAACCGGACCTCGTCGAGCTCGGTCAGCAGGTGGCGCGACGACGGCTGCAGCGGCGCGTCGGCGTTGGCGATCACGACCAGCTGGGGCACGCGGCGGGCGCCGCCGTCGAGCTCGCCGAGCTCGAGCGAGAGGTTGGTGATGGTCGTGTCCTGCACGCCCACCTACTCTACGCCACTACGGCAGCACGCTGGCGATCGCGTCGGGCAGCGCGCGGGCGCCGGCGGTCGCGTCGGCCAGCCACGGCCCGAGCCCCTTGGGCAGCTGCTCGATCGCGAGCGCGGGCGCCTGGACCACCGCGATCGGCTTCTTGTGCGCCTTGTCGCGCCGGGCGTTCTCGTCGTCGAGCCAGGTCAGGATCTCGGGCAGCGCCTTGACCGTGGCCGTCTTGATGTCGTGCATCAGCAGCACGTTGCGGCCCGACATCTTGCCCAGCTCCGTGGTGACGTACTTGACCGCCTTGGCCGCGTCGTTGTGCTTCCACTCCTGGGGGTCGAGGTCCCAGTGGAAGTGATGCAGGTGGCGCTCCTCGAGCATCTGCTCGACCCGGGCGCAGCGCGCGCCGTACGGCGTGCGGAACCACGCAGTCGGCACGCCGGCCGCGGCCTCGACCGTGGCCTTGCCGTCGTCGAGGTCCTTGGCCGCGGCCTCGTCGGACCTCGACTTCTTGCACAGGTCGGTGTGCTTCATCGTGTGGGTCGCGATCACGTGGCCCTCGCGCAGGATCCGGTGGATCAGCTCGGCGACCCGCGGGCTCTTGTTGCCGGCCATCTCGCCGACCATGAAGAACACGGCGTGGATGTGGTGCTGGGCCAGGGTGTCGAGCACGTGCGGCGTGGTCCGCGGGTTGGGGCCGTCGTCGAACGTGAACACGACCTCGGGCCCCCCCGAGGCCGATTCGCCGGCCGCCGGGGTCGGCCAGCCCTTGGCGGCGGCGCGGTCGGTCGACATGGCGGCCAGGGCGAGCGCGCCGCACAGCACAGATCCGAGGTACCTCACCCTCTCGATGTATCACGCGCACCGCGCGGGTCATGTTTTCGGCCGGCGGGCCGCCTATGCTCGGCGAATGGCTGACCTGTCCGAGGCGCTCCGTCACGAGCCGATCCACGACCGCGAGCCGCCCCGGATCCAGCTCGCCAACCAACCGACCCGCGGCCACTGGCTGCGCTACGGCCAGACCGACCGGCCGCGCGCCGACGCCGACCGGCGGCGGATCTGGATCAAGCGCGACGACCAGACCGGCAGCGAGCTGATGGGCAACAAGGTCCGCAAGCTCGAGTACCTGATGGCCGAGGCGCTCGCCCAGGACGCGACCCACGTCATCACCTGCGGCGGCGAGCAGTCCAACCACGCGCGCGCGACCGCCCTGGCCGCGGCCCAGCTCGGGCTGCACAGCCTGCTGATCCTGCGCACCGACGACCCCGAGCACCCGCCGGCCGCGACCGGCAACATCCTGCTCGACCGGCTGGCCGGCGCCGATCTCCAGTGGATCTCGCGCGCGGCGTGGCGCGACCGGGTCCAGCTGCTCGACGAGGCCGCCGAGCGGATCCGCCGCGCCGGCGGCCGGCCCTACGTCATCCCCGAGGGTGGCTCCAACGCGCTCGGCAGCTGGGGCTACATCCGCGCCGCCTACGAGCTCGCCGACGACCTGCGCGGCATCGCCACCCCCGAGCACCCGATGACCATCGTCTACGCCTGCGGCTCGGGCGGCACCGGCGCCGGCCTGGTCCTGGGCGCCAAGCTGCTCGAGCTCGACAAGCGCGGCATCCGGGTCGCCGGCGTCAACGTGTGCGACGACCGGGCCTACTTCGTCGACGCGATCAGCCGGATCTGCGCCGAGGCCGAGGACCGCTGGCAGCTCGCCGCCGCGGTCACCGAGGCCGACATCGACATGATCGACGGCCACGTCGGCCGCGGCTACGCCAGGAGCCGCCCCGAGGAGCTCGCCACGATCCGCGACCTGTGCCGCAGCGACGGCATCCTGCTCGACCCGGTCTACACCGGCAAGGCGTTCCACGCCGTGCTGACCGAGCTGGACCGCGACCCGAGGCGATTCGGCGCGGCGGTCGCGTTCGTCCACACCGGCGGCGCCTACGGCCTGTTCGCGCCGAACGAGCTCGGCTCCGTGCTGTGATTGAGCGTGCAAACGGCGCCGGCGGCCGCCCACCTACCTGCATGAAGCTCCCGATCGTCCTCCCGCTCGTGCTCGCCTGGGGCGCAGCCCACGCCGACCCCGTGCTGGCCGGCTACCAGCGCGGCCCCGCCGTCGACAAGATCCCGGCGCTCGCCAAGCCGCCGGCCCGCACCGCCGGCGATCCGACGATCACGCCGACAGCGGCCGACGACACCGAGCACACCTGGACCCTGACTTTCGACAGCAAGGTCACCGCGCTGCAGCCGGTCACCCGCACCTCGAGCACGGCCGATGGCGGCCACGCCTGGCTGGTCACCGTCGCCGCCGTCCAGCTCGCCGCCTCGGCCGACGACCACCCCGCGACCCCGACCAGGCCGACCGACGAGGCGTCCCGGTCGTTCATCCTCAGCCTGCCGGCCGACGTCGCGGTCGACCTGCACGTCGGCCAGCCGCTGCGCGGCACGGTGCAATGGATGGGCGACGGGATGTGGAGCTCCTCGATGAACGCCTGGATCGAGGACGACCAGGGCGTGGTGTTCGCCTTCGATCCCAAGGGGGCCAAGGCGCCCGGCTACGCCCCGGGCGCCAAGACCAAGCTGCTCCCGGCCGAGTCGTACGAGGTCATCTACGGCATCGCCGTCACCCTCGACGGCAAGAAGCAGCAGGTCGCCGGCTGGCAGCCGACGACGGTCGCGGGCAAGCCCTACCTGCTGTACGGCTGCGCCAACCGGCTCAAGCCGGGCTCGCCGGTCAACGACTACCCGGCGCGGACCACGTTCGCGATGGTCAGGCGCCCGGCGCCGTGAGCTTGGCCAGCAGCGAGTCCAGATCGGAGTCGCGCAGCGCGCCGGTGCGGGTGAACACCTGTTTGCCGTTGCGATCGAACACGAACGTCGTCGGCAGCGCGTCGGGGTAGTTGTACGACAGCATCAGATCCGAGTTCGAGCGCACCACCGGGTACGTCATCTCGAAGTCGGACTGGAAGTTGAGCAGCGCCTGGCTGTCCGGGCTGTCGGTCATCACGCCGAGGAACACGACGCCCTTGTCCTTGAACTTGTCGTACGCCTTGGACAGCGCCGGGATCTCGCTCTGGCACGGGTGGCACCACGTCGCCCAGAAGTTGACGAGCACGACCTTGCCGAGCAGCTGCTCGTGCGTGTACGCCTTGCCGCCGACGTCGGTGTAGCTGACGTCGGGCAGGCAATCGCGGCCGCCCTTGGCGCACTCGGCGACCGCCGCCGGCGTGCCGGTCTTGATGTGACCGTCCTTCGA
>DASWOO010000695.1:0-4502 GCA_036404335.1 Kofleriaceae bacterium | reverse complement strand
TTGCGCTTGTTCTCGAAGGCAAGCGTTCCGGACCACCGCTTGAGCGGTGTCCCGAACCGCCGTTGATAGAACCTGCCAAAGCGATCAAGCGCGAGCCGCGTGATCGAGGTCTTGGCGCCCTGGCCGAGCGGCGCGCCATCGATGCCCGCGACGACGTCATCATAGATCCGCGGCACGTGTTCCACGCCGGCGATGAACATCGAAGCATCCAGGCTCATCCAGGGCGGCGCCTTTGGTGCGCCATCGACGAGATCGAGCGTCACCGAGCCGAATTGTACGGTCTTGCCGTTCGTGCCACGACCTTCGAGCTCGTAGAAAATGGCGTTGGGCGTCTCCTCGATCTTTTCGTCGAGCGTCGATTTGGCGATCGGATACTCGGGCATGTGACGGCCCGCGTTTGGCCGCTTCGGTTCAGCTTCGGGCTTCGCCGAGCGGGCCTCGCGCGCCGGCTCGGCCTGGGCCTGCTCGACGCCGTGCTCGGCGTCGTGGCGAGACATCATGGCGCCGCCCCCGCCGAGCGGGCCGAGGCCGTTGCCGAGCTTGCTGGCCGCCCGGCTGCCGGCGCTCGCGGCGGCGCCGCTGGTGGCGCTGGCCATCGCGGGCGCAGCGCCGGGTGGCATCGAGCCGGCGATGCGGGCGGCGTTGCCGAGGCTCTGCTTCATGCCGCGATAGGCCAGGACGGCGAGCGCGACCTGGACCAGCATGCGCAGCAGCTCCTGGCTGGCCAGCGTGATCTGCGCCCTGTCACCCCGGGCATTCCACGCCAGCATCAGCCACGCGTTGCCGTGCGAAAGTGCCGGTAGCGAGACCTCGACGACGCTTTTCGCGCCGAGCAGCGCGAGCACCAGCTGGATCATGCCGGCGAGCACCTGCGTCACGCCTGCCGGTGTCGCCGCGAGCAGCGCAGAGGCCGCCTCGGCCATCGCGAACGCGGCCAGTGTGCCGGTGATCGCGACCATGTAATCGCGGATCAGCTGCGCGTACTCGCCGGCGATCTCTCCGAGGTGGTGCCTCGACTCGCGGATGCTGGCAAGGATGTCCTCGACGTGACCGGCGAATCGCTTGACCTTCGCAACCGCGCCGCTGGTGAGCGAGCCGCTCGGCACCTCATGCTCCACCGCTCGCGCATATTCGGGGCTGACCAGCCACAGCCGCTTGCCGGCGATCAACTGGAGGTTGTTGGCGCCGCCACCAAGCACGCCCGGATCCTGGTACGTGCCGATGATCGCCGTGCCCGGCCGGCCGCGGTTCACGTGGAGCAGGACGTTCTCGTAATAGCGAAGGTCGTGACCATCGCGCGCCGCGCCGCCGAACTTCGTGCGCGCCAGTCGCTCGACCGTGTCGCCGGCGACCACTTGATGCAGCTCGGCGCCGGGCTCGGGCAGATCGGTCGCGATCTCGAGCCGCTGGATGTAGCCGCGCACGACCGCCTTGCCGGCGAACGCGGTCGCATACCACCAGCCGGGCGCGTGCGGATGGCGGCCGCTGACGAACAACCGAGTGCCGGGTGGCAGGTGCGTGTCGTCCGGCCCCGGCGCCGCGAGCGGCTGGGCGCGCAGCTCGGCGCCGCCGTCGCGGTCGATGAAGCCGGGCAGGTCGACGCCGGGGACCGGCGCATCCGGGTCACTGGAGATCGCGGCGGGCGCGCTGGCCTTGCCGGGCACGACCGTCTGCGGGCCCGCGCCGAGCGCCTGGGTCAACGTCTGCTTGCCCGGCGTCGGGGGCCTGCTCGCGGCAGCCTGCGTGGCTGGCGCGCCGGGAGTTCGTCGATCCTTGGTCTTGTCCTGTGCCTGGGGCATGCGTCGGCTCGGTCCGGCGCGTATCGGCCCAGCGGCGCCCGGGTTGCGGACAAACTGGGCGCTGGCCTGAATGGATCGGGCGAATGGCCGATTCGTCCGCCATGATCAGCTCGATCGGCAGCGCGATGACGGGTATGGCGGCGGCGGTGGACCGGTTCGACCGCGCCTCGACGCGCGTGGCGCAGGCCGGCGCCGATGTCGATCCGGCCACGGCCACGGCCACGGCCGCCGGCGACGATGACGACCTGGTCAGGGACCGCGTCGAGCAGCTGAGCGACGAGCATGCGTTCGCGGCCAATGCCGCGACGATCCGCACGGCCGACGAGATGGTCGGCACGCTGATCGATACCGTCGCCTGACGACGAGCAGGGTCGCGCCGGGCGGGCGGGCGGGTCAGGCCGGCGCGGTCCAGGCGTAGCAGCGGATCAGGGGCGCGGCCGGCGGGTCGGCGAGCACCAGGGCCGCGGCGTGGCCGTCGAGCGCCGGGAGCTCGTACATCGTGTAGGCGGTCGCCGCGGACGGGCCGCGCACGGCGAGGATCTGGGCGGGCTGGCCCGGGCGGAGGCTGACGTCGAACTCGGCGAGCTGGCGGACACCCTCGCCGGTGGCCTTGATGAACGCCTCCTTGCGCGACCAGCACGCGAAGAACCCCTCGACGCGCTGGTCGGCAGGCAGGCTGCGGAACACGGCGAGCTCGGCGGGCGAGAACGACACCTCGGCGAGCCCGTCGAGATCGTCGATCGCGCGGCGTAGCTCGACGTCTACGCCGAGCTGCCGGCCGTGCGTGAACGCGAGCAGGGCGTAGTCGCCGGAGTGCGAGACGTTGAAGTCCAGCGGTCCAGACGGCGAGACCAGGTACGGCTTGCCCTTGTCGCGATAGCCGAACGCGATCGCCTCCGGCGCGCAACCGAGGTAGCCGGCGAGCAGGCGGCGCAGCACGCCGCGCACGACGGTGTACGACCGGCGATCGCGCTCGAAGTAGAACCGGTCGGCCCGGACCTGCTCGTCCGCCGACAGCAGCGGGCGCAGCGCCGAGACCAGCGGATCGGACTGGATCAGCCGCAGTCGCCAGACATGGATCTCGTCGGCGGAGAGGCTCGCCGGCGCGCCGGTCTCCCAGCTCACAGCCCGGCGCCTTCCACCGGCCCCGGCAGGATCTCGCGCAGGTAGAACTCGATCGGCCGATCGCCGATCCGCTGCCTGGGATAGCCCAGCGAGACCTCCTCGAACCGCACCCCGTCGATCCAGCGCCGCGACCGGATGTGCAGGTGACCGGACACCACGGCGCGGGCGCGATAGTCGCGATGCCACGACTCGGTCAGCCGCGTGCCGCACCAGATCGAGAACCGCGGGATCGCCGGCAGCCGCGCCAGGTCGCGGCGCAGCGGAAAGTGGTTGATCAGCACCGTCGGGCGATCCGCGGCCAGCGCGTCCAGCCGCGCCCGGGTCGCCGCGACCCGCGCATGGCACCACGCCGCCCGCGTCGGGTAGGGATCGAAGTGCAGCAGCGCCTCGTCGGTGCACTCGAGCCCCGCGGCGCGCGCCCAGGCCAGCGCCTGGTCGTCGGTCACGTCGTCGGGGTGGAACGAGTAGTCGTAGAGCAGGAACATCGGCACGATTACCGCGCGGCTGGCGTCGCCCGGCCACTCGACGTACGCGTCCTCGGGGGTGACCACGCCGCGCATCCGGCAGTACTCGACCATGCGCAGGTAGCGCGCCTCGCCGGCGCCGTCGTGATCGCCGGGCAGGGTCCACAGCTCGTGGTTGCCCGGCACCCAGAACACCCGCGCGAACCGGTCGAGCGCGACGTCGAACGTCGCCGCCAGGTGCTCGACGGTCTCGCCCAGATCACCGGCGAGGATCAGCCAGTCGTCGCGATGGTCCGGCAGCGTCCGCCACAGCTGGCGGTTGGGCTCGAATCCGACGTGCAGGTCGCTGATCGCGTACAGCTTCACAGCGCGGCCGTGATCCGGGACAGCCGGCGCGACAGCGACGCGAGCAGCGCCGGCTTGCCGACCTGCTGGAGGAAGAAGTGGCCGCCGTCGAACATCTCGTGCTCGAACCGCCCGGTGGTCTGCTCGCCCCACGGCGTGAGATCGGCCTCGGGCACGCGCGTGTCCTCGCGGCCGCCGAGCGCCGTGATCGGGACATCGAGCGGCGGCGCGGCGGTGTACGGCTCGGCCTCGACGATCGACAGATCGGCGCGGAGCAGCGGCAGGAAGTAGTCCATCAGCTCGCGCTCGGCGAGCACCGCGTCGGAGATCCCGCCGAGCTGGCGCAGCCGCTCGATCAGCTGCGGCTCGGGCAAGTCGTGCATCGGCACCACCTCGGGCAGCTGCGGTGCGCGCCGCCCCGACATGAACAGGTGCTCCGGCCGCGGCCCACCGCGCCGGCGCAGCTCGCGCGTCAGATCGAACGCGAGCAGCGAGCCCATGCTGTGGCCGTAGATCGCGAACGGCGCGTGCAGCCGCGGCATCAACGCCTCGGTCAGCTGCTGGACCAGCACTCGCCGCGACGCGAGCGGCGCCTCACGCGCGCGGGTCTCGCGCCCCGGGAGCTCGATCGCCCACACCTCGATCTGGGGCGGCAGCGCCGCTGGCCAGGTGCGAAACACCGACGCGCCACCACCGGCGTACGGCAAGCAGATCAAGCGCAGCGCCGCGCCCGGGTGGAGCTGCGGCCGCGTGATCCACGGCTGGTCTG
>DASWOO010000694.1:0-6031 GCA_036404335.1 Kofleriaceae bacterium | reverse complement strand
TTGGCGGTGCACTCGCCGCTGCGCGCGCAGACGTCGTCGCCGCACTGCGCGTCGGTGGTGCACTCGCTGCCGTTGCCGTTCAGCGAGCATCCCCCGATCAGGGAGGCGCTGGCGAACAGCACGAGCGGCGCGAAACGCATGTCCTGTAGGTAGCAAAATCGGCCGCCCGCTGCACGCGCATTTGACCGGACTTACGACGCGCAAGCCCGGTCCTGGCCCTGGATGACGCACCGCGGCTTTCCCCGGCGGTGCAATGCGCGCTACAACGCGCGGCGATGTCGATGCGGCTCGAACGCAGTTACCGATTCGAGGCGGCACATTTCCTGCCCAGGGTGCCGCCGGGACACAAGTGCGCGCGGATGCATGGCCACAGCTACCATATCGAGGTAGCGGTCGAGGGCGAGGTCGATCCCGAGCGCGGCTGGGTGATGGACTTCGCCGAGATCGACGAGCACGTCGCGCCGCTGATCCGCCAGCTCGATCATCAGGTGCTGAACGAGATGGAAGGCCTCAACAACCCGACCAGCGAGCTGCTCACGCGCTGGTTCTGGGGCCGGCTTGTCCAGTGGCTGCCCGGGCTGTGCGAGGTCACGGTGTCGGAGACCCCGACCTCGCGCTGCGTGTATCGCGGGGAGAAAAAATGACTCTGCGGGTCGTCACGCTGAACCTGTGGGGCACGTCGGACCCGCTCGATCGCCGGCTCGCGCTCGCGGCGCGCCAGCTGCGCGCCCTGGCGCCCGACGTCGTGTGCCTGCAGGAGGTCCGCCCGCTCGACGGCCGTGGCGGCCGGACGACCGCCGATGTCCTCGCCGAGGCGCTCGACAAGCGCGCGCACTACGAGGTCGCGGTCGCCTGGGACGACGGCGCGCACGGCGAGCTCCCCGCCGGCGGCCCCGAGGGTCCTGGCGCGCCTGATCGCTCGCTGGCGCAAGAGGGCCTGGCGATCCTCGCCGGGTCGATCCACGAGGCCCGGGCGCTGCCGCTGCCCGAGCCGCGCCCGGCGGACGCGCGGATCCTGCTGTCGGCGCGGGTCGAGACCGCCGGCGGGCCGATCTGGGTGCACACCACGCACCTGCACTACCGGCTCGACGACGGCCTCGCGCGCGAGCACCAGGTGCTGGCGATCGACGAGGCGATCCGGGGCCTGGGCCGGACCAACGACAGCGCGCCGCAGATCCTGTGCGGCGACTTCAACGCGACGGCCGACAGCGACGAGATGCGGTTCCTGCGCGGGCTGACCACGCTCGGTGGCCGGCGCACCCACTTCCAGGACGCGTGGCTGCGCTGCCACCGCGAGCCCGGCCCGGGCGACGGCCCGGCCGAGGGCATCACGTGGTCGAGCGAGAACCGCTTCACCCGGACGCTGCGCTCGCTCGATCTCGATCGCCGCATCGACTACGTCTACGTCACGACCCGCAAGAAGGACGGCCGCGGCACGGTGCACGACTGCCGCGTGGTGCTGACCGAGCGCGAGGCGGTCGGCGAGGTCGAGATCGCGGCGAGCGATCACTACGCCGTGTGCGCCGACATCCAGGTCGTCGCCGGCGCGTAGCCGATCACTTCACTTCGAACTTGGTGTTGCGGCCGCCGAAGCCGTCCGCCGCCTCGCCCGGGCCGAACGGATCCTGGGTCCACTTGCCGTCGATGACGTACTTGTACTGGTACTCGCCCGGCGCGAGCTTGACGGTGATGCTCCAGGTGCCGTCGCCGTCGTCGTCCTTCATCAGGAACTGCGGATCCGACGGGTTCCAGTTGTTGAAGTTGCCGGCGAGGTAGATCTTCTTGTCGCGGCCGTCGGTCTTGAAGTTGAAGACCACGCCGCCGGGGGTGACGTTCGGGCCGGGCGTGGTGATCTTCGGCGCGGCGGCGCTGCCGGCGGCGGCGGGCGGCTCGGTGATGACGACCGGGGCGGGGCCGGCGGGCTGCTGAGAGGCGTTGCCGCCGCCACAGGCGGCCAGGCTGGCGATCACAAGCGCGGACAACGAAAACACGCTCTTTGTAGTCATTGGCGCGCAGCATAGCGCCACACCCCCGCAGCACTGCAATCTGCCGCACGAGATCTTGTCACCCGCGACACCCGCCTCCTCCACGGCGATGGCCTTGTCAGCTTGGCAGCGCCCGGCGCCGCGCGCGCGACCGAGCGGCGCGCCGGGCAGGGCAGGCGCTACACATTGCAGTGGCTTGCACGCGCGCAGCGGCGTGGTCCCTCGCTTGCTGAATAGCCTGGCATGCCGCCTCAGTTCCGACCCGATATCTCTCGCCGACGATGCTTCCTGTACGCGTCGCCGCTCTGGCGTTTCCCCTGCACCTGCACCTGCCGCCGAGGAGCCCGCGAGTCATGAACGCCCTGGTCCGCATCGCCCGCCGCCGTCACGAGATCACCGCCCGACGCCGCGCCTTGATCCGCTGGGGCGTGCCGCTCGCGCTGGTCAGCACGATCACCGGCATCACGCTGTACGCGCCGCACCACCCGGCCTCGGCGGGCGTGCATCACGCGCATCGCAGCGCGCTGCGCACGTCGCCGTTCGACCGGACGTACACGACGCTGACCCGCGCGATGCACGTCGGCTTCCCGCAGTGGCTCGCGCACCACCCCGGCGCGTGGTGCCCGGACGGCGTCCGCGACCTGATGCGCGCGACGCTGCCGCCGCGGTCCGAGCGGCTCGTGCCGATCTCCAACGTCGACGCCTGGGATCAGCCGATGGAGCTGCGCTGCCAGGATACGCCCGCCGGCCACACCATCCAGCTGCGCTCGCCCGGCCCCGACGGCCTGTTCGACACGCCCGACGATCTGTTCGTGTCGCGCTGAGCGCCGGCTACGACGTGGGCAGGCCGGCTTCGATCGCCGCGATCACCGCCGGGTCGTCCGGCGTGACCCGCGGGCCGAACCGCGTGATCGTCTTGCCGTCCGCCGACACCACGAACTTCTCGAAGTTCCACTGGATGTCGCCGGCCTTGCCGGACGCGTCGGCCACCTGGGTCAGCTCGCGATAGATCGGGTGGCGGCCCGCGCCGTTGACGTCGATCTTCTCGGTCAGCGGGAACGTGACGCCGTAGGTCGTCGAGCAGAACGTCTCGATGTCCTGGGCCGAGCCCGGCTCCTGCGCGCCGAACTGGTTGCACGGGAAGCCGACGACGGCGAAGCCCCGCGGCGCGAGCCGCTCGTGCAGCGCCTCGAGCGCGGTGTA
This sequence comes from Kofleriaceae bacterium, assembly GCA_036404335.1. GTDB lineage: Bacteria > Myxococcota_A > Polyangia > Haliangiales > Haliangiaceae > JABFXX01. Next base: position 2,843 of record DASWOO010000694.1, on the reverse strand, counting down.
CTGCGGGGTCAGCCCGCACTTCGACGCGACGTTGACCAGCAGCAGCGCCTTGCCGCGGTAGGCGGCGAGCGTGGTCGGCTGGCCCTGCAGCGTGTGGATCGGCGCGTCCCATAAGGTCATGGCCGCGCTCACTTGCCACCGGCGGGCAGGGCGGCCTCGACCGCGGCGATCACCGTCGGATCCTCGGGCTTGGTCTTGGGCGAGAACCGGGTGACGTGCTTGCCGTCGGCCGACACCACGAACTTCTCGAAGTTCCAGCGGATGTCGCCGGTCTTGCCGGCCGCGTCGGCGATCGGCGTGAGCGTCTTGTAGATCGGGCTCCGACCCTCACCGTTGACCTCGATCTTCTCCATGATCGGGAACGTGATGCCGTAGTTGGTCGCGCAGAACGTCGAGATCTCCTCGGCCGTGCCCGGCTCCTGGCCGCCGAACTGGTTGCACGGGAAGCCGACGACCGTGAAGCCCTTGGCCTCGTACTTCTTCTGCAGCGCCTCGAGCGTCGAGTACTGCGGCGTGTTCCCGCACTTCGATGCCACGTTGACGATCATCAGCGCCTTGCCCTTGTAGGCGGCGAGCGTGGTCGGCTCGCCCTTGAGCGTCTTGATCGGCGTGTTCCACACCGGATCCAGGTTGTCGACCGCGACCGGCGCCGGCGCCGTGCCGGCGGCCGGCAGGTTCGCGGGATCGCTCTTGGCGGCCGGCGAGTCCTTGGCAGGCCCGGCGCTGGGCCCGGCCGCGACCGGCTCCTTGGGAGCGGCGGGGGCCGCGTCCTGGTGCGATTTCGAGCACGCCACGAGTCCCAGCACCGTCACGGCAACTGCGAGCTTCTTCATGGCCGGACCGTACAATAATGACCGCTCGGCGCAAGCCTTCTGGGCTATACACAGCCCGCGCAACGGGGCGGCTCATGAGACACATTTATGCAGACTTCATCGATCGCGTCGCCAAGCCGATGCGGTACCTCGGCGGCGAGTACCAGTCGGTGGTCAAGGACGACGCCACCGTCGAGGCGCGGGTGTGCCTCGCGTTCCCCGATGTGTACGACATCGGCATGTCGCACCTCGGCACCAAGATCATCTACTCGCTGCTGAACCGCGACCCGCGCATCGCCTGCGAGCGCGCGTTCGCGCCGTGGGGCGACATGGAGGCCGAGCTGCGCGAGCGCGGCCTGCCGCTGGTCTCGCTCGAGACCCAGCGCCCGCTGGCGACGTTCGACGTCATCGGCATCTCGCTGCAGTACGAGCTGACCTACACCAACGTCCTGACCTTGCTCGACCTCGGCGGCCTGCCGCTGCGCACCGCCGATCGCGCCGAGGACGCGGCCCTGGTGCTGGTCGGCGGGCCGACCGCGTCGCACCCCGAGCCGCTCGCGCCGTTCATCGACGCGGCGTTCATCGGCGAGGCCGAGGAGCTGCTGCCGCCGGTGGTGCTGGCGTGGGCGCGGCTGCGGCGCGAGATCACCGCGGGCCAGCGCACCCGGCGCGACGCGCTCGCCGAGCTCGCCCGGGACTTCCCGCTGTACGTGCCGGCGCTGTACGCGACCGAGATCGACGCCGCGACCGGCATGATCGTCGTCGGCGCGCCGCTCGATCCGCGGGTGCCAGCGCGGGTCAGCCGCGCGATGGTGCCCGACCTCGACAAGTACCCGTTCCCGAGCGACACGCCGGTGCCGTACGCCGAGGCGGTGTTCGAGCGCGCGTCGGTCGAGATCGCCCGCGGCTGCACCGAGGGCTGCCGGTTCTGCCAGGCCGGGATGATCTACCGGCCGGTGCGCGAGCGCTCGCCGGAGTCGATCGCCGACTCGCTGATCGGCGGCGTCGAGCGCGCCGGCTACGAGGAGACCGGCCTGACCTGCCTGTCGACCGCCGACTTCTCCAGCATCACCCCGCTGGTCAAGCAGCTCGCCGGCGAGCTGCGCAAGCGCGGGGTGTCGATGTCGGTGGCGTCGCTGCGCGCCTACGGCCTCAACGAGGATCTGCTCGACGAGCTCGCGCTGACCCGGATCAGCGGCCTGACGTTCGCGCCCGAGGCCGGCACGCAGCGGATGCGCGACGTCGTCAACAAGAACGTGACCGAGGCGCACATCGAGGAGAGCACCCGGCGCGTGTTCTCGCGCGGCTGGCACCGGCTCAAGCTGTACTTCATGATCGGCCTGCCGACCGAGACCGACGACGACGTCCGCGGCATCGTCGAGACCGGCTGGCGCATGCTCGGCGTCGGCCGCAAGCTGATCGGCGGGCGCGCGGAGGTCACGGTCAGCGTCAGCTCGCACGTGCCCAAGCCGCACACGCCGCTGCAGTGGGCGGCCCAGGATCTCGAGCCCGAGATGCGGCGCAAGCAGGGCGTGCTGCGCGAGGCCGCGAGCGCCGGCAACCAGCGCGGCAAGCGCGGCCGCGACAACGGCCTGCGGCTCAAGCACCACGACAGCGGCGTGTCGTTCATCGAGGGCGTGCTGGCGCGCGGCGATCGCCGGCTCGCCGACGTCGTCGAGGCGGTGTGGCGCGACGGCGCCCGGTTCGACGGCTGGGAGGAGATCTTCGATCTCGACCGCTGGCACCGCGCGCTCGCCGCGCACGGCATCGACATCGTCGCGTACCTCGGCACCCGGCCGGTCTCCGCGCGGCTGCCGTGGGACCACATCGACGTCGGCCTCGAGGACGGCTTCCTGCTCGGCGAGTACCGCAAGGCGCTCAAGGGCCGGGCGAGCCCGCCGTGCGGCAAGGTCGCCGGCATGCTGATCCACCACACCAACCTGACCGAGGCCGAGCCCGATCAGCGCAAGCTGGTCTGCTACGACTGCGGCGTCGCGTGCGATCTGACCAAGATGCGCGACGACCGGCTGG
>DASWOO010000693.1:0-4619 GCA_036404335.1 Kofleriaceae bacterium | reverse complement strand
ATGGTGTCGATGATCCTGTGCGCGCTCATAGGTGCAATTTCCGGAAAAAGGCGTGTGGACGCAGGGTTCTGCCAGAGATCTACCCCGAAGGTCAAGCGAAGCGGGACCTTACCGCCCGAATAGCCTGTCCAGGAGCACGGCGCCGGCAGATCGGACCGACAGATGATTCCACTCCGTCGGCCCGTCAATCGGCGTAAGCAGCCGGGATACCGACGGAATCAGCGACTCGGCCAGTCCCCAGCCCGTGCCGAGCAAGATCAGCACGGGAGCTGAGGCCGCGCCGGCCTCCGCGGCCAGCTCGGCGGGGGATCGGCGCGGAACACCGGGAAACGAGCCGCGGCGCGCCGAGGTCGCGACCACCATCGGCGGGCGGCCGTGCTCGGCGGTCAGCTCGTCGACCACGGTCGAGATCGCGTCGGCGGTGCGAACCAGCGCCAGCGCCTGGGCGCGGTGTTCGCCCTGGGCGTCCTCGGCCCAGAGTCGGACAATGTGCGCGGCCTTGTCACGCTGCGAGGTCACCGGCGTGACGATGTGGTAGCCGCACAGGCCGTAGGTCAGCGACGAGCGCGCCAGATCGTGGATGTCGAAGTTGGTGAGCGCCGTGGTGATCACCGCGCCGGTGCGGTCGACGACCGGGTGGTGGACCAGCGCCAGGTGGGTCCGCGCGCGCAGCGGCGGTGGCAGGTGGTGCTTGCGGTCGCTCGCCGTCGGCGCGAACCGGGCGAACAAATCGGGCCGGCGCTGCGCGGTGCGCTCGAGCGCCTGGCGGCGGCGCCAGCCGGCGATCGCGGCGTGGTTACCCGAGGTCAGGATCGGCGGCACGGCGTGCTCGCCGCCGGCGGCGGGTAGCACGAGCGGCCGGGTGAACTGCGGGTACTCGAGCAGGCCGGCGCTGTGCGATTCGTCGTCGACCGAGGTCGCCTCGCCGAGCACGCCGGGCACGTAGCGCGCGACCGCGTCGATCACGACCAGGGCGGCGAGCTCGCCGCCCGACAGCACGTAGTCGCCGATCGACAGCTGCTCGTCGATCGCCAGGTCGATGACGCGCTCGTCGATGCCCTCGTAGCGGCCGCAGACCAGCACGACGTGCGGCAGCCCGGCGAGCTCGCGGACCCGTGCCTGCGTCAGCGGCGCCCCCGCCGGGCTCATCAGGATGCGATGGGGCCGCGCGCCGGGCTCGGCGCCGGGCTCGGAGGCCGTCTGGGAGCCCGCCTGGGCGATCGCCGCCAGCAACGGCTCGGCCTTCATCACCATGCCCGGCCCGCCGCCGTACGGCGTGTCATCGACCGTGCGGTGACGATCGCTGGTGAAGGCGCGCGGGTTGACCGTGTCGACCCCGATCACCCCCGCCTCGCGCGCCCGGCCGACCACGCCCGCCGCCAGCGCCGGCTCGATCAGCTCGGGCAGGATCGTGACGACGGTGAACTTCACGCCAGGTCGGTTCTCGCGCTGTCCGGCAGCCCGGCCGGCGGATCGACCGTGATCAGGCTAGCGTCGAGGTCGATCTTGGTCACGAACTCGTCGACCAGCGGCAGCAGCCGCTCGCGCTCGCCGTCGTGGATCACCAGCACGTCCTGCATCGCGCCGCGATCGACCGCGAAGACCTCGCCCCACGGCGTGCCATCGGCGAGCTGCACCTTACAGCCGACCATGTCGTCGAGCACGACGTCATCGTCGGACAGCTCGAGCAGGTCGCGATCGACCTCGACCACCTGGCCGCGCAGCGCCTCGGCGTCGTTGCGGGTCGGCACGCCCTCGAGCTGGATCAACCAGCCGCGATGGGTGCCGCGCGCCTCGGTGATCGTGCGCGCGACGCCGCCGACCCAGATCTGGCGCAGCTCGTCGAGCACGTCCGATTCCGGATCGTGCGTGATGATCACGACCTCGCCGCGGATCCCATGGGCCCGCGCGATCCGGCCGATCTCGATCCGCGGATCGCCACGCATCGGGTCGCTGGCTTATTCGAGGATCTCGACGAGGGTTCGCTTGCGCGACCTCGGCGCCACGGCCTGGACCACGGTGCGCAGCGCGCGGGCGGTCTTGCCACCGCGGCCGATCACCTTGCCGAGATCCGCCTCGGCGACCTCGAGCTCGTAGACGTTGGCCGAGCGCTCCTCGACCAGCTCGACCCGGACCTCGTCCGGGCGATCCACCAGGTTGACCGCGAGAAAGCGGATCAACTCGGCGAGGTCGAGCGAACGCTCCGGCCCGCGATCCCCACCACCGGCGGGGCGATCGCGGTCGTCATCGTCGTCATCGGCCATTCGCTCAGGCCTTCTTGGCGACGGCGCCGGTGGCCGGAGCGGCCGCCTGACGCCGGGTCCGGCGGATGACCGCCGCCAGCGTGCCGCTGGGCTGAGCACCGACCTTGACCCACTTCTCGAAGCGGGCGTCGTCGAGCTTCAGCACCTTGGTGATCGGATGATACGTGCCGAGGAGCTCGATGAACCGGCCATCGCGTGCGCAGCGCTTGTCAGCGGCGACGATGCGATAGAACGGTGATCTCTTCTTACCCTGGCGTGAAAAACGAATCGCAACAGACATGGGAAGTTCCTCGAGCGGTGTCCGAGAGCGCGGGAATCTACCCACGCGTGTACCCCCTGTCAACCATGCTATAGGTCGGCATGCTCCGTCGGGCCGAGCTCCTTGCCGTATTTACCGCGGCGCTCGTAGCGATCGCTTGTAGCTCGAAATCGCAGGTGAACCCTACCGGGAGTGACCCGCCGCCCGCCTCCGGTGCGACGACGAAACCCACGTTCACCGTGTTCGCGCTCGCCGAGGTCCGGGGGCAGATCGGCCCGTGCGGATGCACCACCGATCCCCTGGGCGACATCTCACGCACCGCGAAGCTGATCGAGCAGGCGCGCGCGGCCGGACCGGTGCTGTTCGTGGACGCGGGCTCCCTGCTCTACTCACAGGCGCCCATCCCCGATCAGATGGCGCCGCAGGAGGACATGAAGGCGGCGCTGCTCGCCACCACTTATCAAACCGCGCTCAAGGTCGATGCAGTCGGTCTCGGCCCCTTCGATGTCCCCCGGGGCACCGATCCCGCGCATCTCCGCCTGCCCCGCATGGTCGCCAACGCCTCCGAAGTCGCCGCCGCCCCGCCCCGGGTGATCGACCTCGGTGGCACCAAGGTCGGCGTGTTCGGCGCGATCGGCGAGGGCGCGGTCGCCGGGATCCAGCTCGGGGATCCGGTCGCCGCCGGCAAGCACGCGGTCGGCGAGCTCCGCAAGCAAGGCGCGCAGGTCGTGATCGGCCTGCTCCAGGCCGACAGCCGCGGCCAGGCCGCGCAGCTGATGCGATCGATCGGCGGCGTCGACCTCGGGATCATGGGCCTGGGGCTCAGCGCGCCCGAGCCCGACCACGTCGACGTCGAGCCGCAGAAGGTCGGCGACGGATGGATGATCGTCCCGGTCAACCGCGGCCAGATCGTCGCCCGGCTCGACGTCACCGTGCGCGGCCCCGGGGCGCTCGCCGACGCGGGCGGCGCCGGCGCCGCGGCGGCCAAGATCGCCCGGATCGAGCCGCAGCTGGTCAAGCTCGACGCCGATCTCGCCGCGTTCGCCCAGGACAAGTCGGCCGATCCGGCGTTCGTCGGGCAGAAGCAGCAGGAGCGCGCGCAGCTCGCCGCCGAGCGCGACCGGCTCAAGGCGCACCCGCTGGTCGTGCCCGCCCAGGGCAACTACTTCACGCTCGATCAGATCAAGGTCAACAAGGCGCTGGCGTGCGATCCCGGCGTGCAGGACGCGGTCAGCAAGTTCTACGCGGCGGTCGGCGACGCCAACGTCAAGGCCGCCGCGAAGTTCCCGATCGCGCCGCCGGCCAAGGGCCAGCCGGGCTACGCCGGCAAGGAGGCCTGCTCCGATTGCCACGCCGAGGCCGCCGCGTTCTGGCAGAAGACGGTGCACGCCACGGCGTGGAAGACCCTGGTCGACCGCGGCCAGCAATTCGATCTCGACTGCATCGGCTGCCACGTCACCGGCTGGCAGCGGCCGGGCGGCTCGAACCTCGCGCACAACGACAACCTGCGCGACGTCCAGTGCGAGACCTGCCACGGCCCGGGGACGATCCATGTCGCCAAGGGCGGCCTGGAGAAGCCGCTGGCGATCGCCAAGGCCCCAGCGCCCGACCTGTGCGCCTCGCAGTGCCACACCAAGCAACACAGCGACACGTTCCAGCTCGACGCCTACCTGCGCGACATCACGGGTCCCGGCCACGGCGAGACCCGCCGCAAGCAGCTCGGCGACGGCCCGACGGGCGCGTAGCTGCGTAAGGCGGGGTTCGAGAAGGCCGGCACGACGATGGGGCAAGGTTGCACGCGCTGATCCGGTTCGCGCTGGTGCTCGTGCTGAGCGCGTCGGCCGCCTGCCGGTCCTCGGCGACGGTCGAGCCGGCCCACCCCGAGGCGCAGAGTCAGAACCAGCGCGGCATGGCGACCTACTACGGCGACGAGCAAGGCCACCAGACCGCGTCGGGCGAGCGGTTCGACAAGCGCGGGCTGACCGCGGCGCACCGCTCACTGCCGTTCGGCACGCGGGTCCGGGTGACCAACCAGCGCAACGGCCGCTCGGTGGTCGTGCGGATCAACGACCGCGGGCCGTTCGGCAAGCGCGGCC
>DASWOO010000692.1:0-1510 GCA_036404335.1 Kofleriaceae bacterium | reverse complement strand
GGGCTGGCGACGTCGGCGGGCGCGCCGGCGGTGGCCTGCGCGGCCTCGGCGGCGGCGACCGCGTCGAGCGTCAGGCCGTAGATCAGGTGCTCGAGCTCCTCGGCGCTGCACCGCGTGGTGACGCCGGGCTCGACCGTCAGGTGCAGGTCGACCGCGATGGTCGACGCCGCGCGCACGGCATCGACCGCCGCGTGGATCGCCGCGCCGACCGGGGCGCCGGCCACGATCAGCTCCTCGGGCCGCGCCACCGCCATCAGCTCGGCCAGCTGGTGCTTGGCGTCCTCGGCGGCGCGGTTGAGGTCGCCGATGAACTCCTCGGCGTCGGGGCTGCACCGGCGCGACAGCTCGAGCGTGGCGAGCTGGACGATCTGCACCAGGTTCAGCAGATCGTGGGTCTTGCCCGCGACGAACTGGGCCGCGGCCCGGGTCTGGGCGTCGTGCGCGAGCTGCCACTCGAACCGGCGCTGGCGTTCGACGAGCGCGAGGCGTTCATTCATCTTCATCATCTTCGTAATACTCGACGGGTTCATAGCGGAGCTCGCGGCTGGCGGGACACAGCTCGCGATAGCTGCATCGGTCGCACCACGAGCCCGGGTTGGGGCGGGGGCCATCGTCGATCGCGAGCGCGGCGGCCTCGATGTTATCGAACAGGTCGGGGACCATGTCGTCCATGATCTGGGCTGGTGGGATCGGGGCGCTCCATTCGACCGCGCGCTCGGCGATCCAGTGCACCCCCAGCCAAAACCTGCGGACATGGCGGAATGCCGAGGCGGCGAGCACGGCGTAGCCCTCCAGCTGGTCGGCGATCGACGTGCCGGGGATGCGCTGGCCGGTCTTGTGATCGAGCAGCGCGATCGACTCGTCATCGAAGATGTAGCCGAGGTCGAGCACGCCGCGGTAGTAGGCGTCGCCGCTGTAGAACTGGGTGGTCGACAGGTCCTCGCGCACCGCGAGCGAGTACTCGACGAGCTGGCGCATCACGCGGCGCCGCCGGCGGAACTGCGCGAGCCGGCTGGAGAATGGCGGAATGCCGGTGACCAGCGCGTCGAACCGGTGCTGCTCGGTCTCGTTCGGCAGCTTGCCGCGGATCACCGCGGTGGCCTCCTCGAGCGGCGTGCCCATCAGGTTCTGCTCGAGCGCCTTGTGGATCGCCTTGCCGATCCGCGCCTCGGGCATGACCTCGGGCTCGGCGATCTTTAGCACGTACTTGAAATGGAACAGCCGCGGGCAGCGCAGCGCCGTCGAGACCTTGGATGCAGACCAAGGGGCGTGGATGAGCGCGCGCGTCGACGGCAAGCTGGCACAGGGTAGCTGAAAATTCCGCGCGCGGCCTCGCGATGCGGGGCGGCAAGGTGACCGTGCACGACACTAGATGCAAGCAATTTTCATCCCGTCACACCGCGCGTGGCGCGGGCTCGCTGATGCCGCGTGGCGTCGCAAAAAAACGGGATGTCAAGACTGGTTCCGGAGGCTCGCGGGGCTAGGATTGCGACCGTCTCGACGCTCTGAA
>DASWOO010000691.1:0-6919 GCA_036404335.1 Kofleriaceae bacterium | reverse complement strand
CTCGGCCGCAAGACCGTCGCCAGCGAGCTCGCGGTCGGCGCCGCCGCGGTCTCGGCGATCGGGGACCAGCTCGCGTTCGGCCCCGGCGACGATCCGACCGACCAGCGCGCGCCGTACACGCTCGAGGCCCGCAGCTACGGCTTCGTCCGCGGGTTCGCCACGCTCGGCTCGTGGTTCGCCGGGCTCGACGGCGAGATCGATCTCCACGGCGAGGGCGTGCGCGCGCTCGTCCAGATCGGCTACGGCCGATGACCCGCCGCGCGCTGCAGCGGCTCTCGATCGTGCTGACCGCCCTGTTCGCCGTCCTGTTCGTCGGGAGCACCGCCCGCGCCGACCTCGGCACCTCGCCCGGCCCGCTCGCCCGGCCGCACGCGGCGATCGAGGCGCAGTGCAACCGCTGCCACGTCCCGTTCGGCGGCGTGCCGCAGAGCAAGTGCCTCGCCTGCCACACCGCGCTGGGCGAGCGCACCGCGCGCGGCGTCGGGTTCCACGCCACGGTCAAGACCCAGCCGTGCACCGACTGCCACAAGGAGCACCACGGCCGCGACGCCCAGCTCTCGCCGCTGCCGCCCGCGAGCTTCGATCACCGGCTCACCGGCTTCGCGCTCGACGCCGACCACGCCCGGCTCGCCTGCGAGCGCTGCCACGCCGCCAGCGGATCGTCGCGGCGCTGGGTCGGTCTGTCGAAGACCTGCCAGAGCTGCCACGCCGATCGCGCGCACCACGGCACGCTCGGCAGCGACTGCGCGCGCTGCCACCGCGCCGCCGGCTGGACGCCGACGATCTACACCGCGAAGTATCACCGCACGCCGCTGACCGGCGGCCACGCCGCGCTCGCCTGCAACGACTGCCACCGCGCCGGCGCGCACCTCGCCGGCCCCGCGCCGTGCGCGATCTGCCACGCCCAGCCGCACGGCGGCACCCAGGCGGCGTGCGAGACCTGCCACCGCGTCGCCGGCTGGACCCAGCCAGTCTTCGCCGGCCACACGTTCACGCCGCAGCAGCTGCCCGGCAAGCACCAGGCCGCGAAGTGCCTGGCGTGCCACCCGGCGTTCCGGTTCAGCCGCACGCCGCTCGACTGCGCCGGCTGCCACGACGCCGCCCGGCCGCACGAGCCGCTCGGCGCGTGCGAGGCCTGCCACACGCCGCTGGCGTGGAAGCCGGTGCGGTTCGATCATGGCCAGGCCGCCGTCGGCTTCGCGCTGACCGGGCGCCACCAGCAGGTCGCGTGCAGCAAGTGCCACGCCCGCGGCGCGTACGACCGCGCCGGCCGGACCTGCGCCGGCTGCCACGGCGATCCGCACGCCGCGCAGTTCGAGCGCCCGCACGTGTTCGGCGAGCGCGCCCTCGGCGACTTCCGCCTGGTCATGCCGCTGGCCGGCCTCGCGCAGCCGCGCGCGTGCAGCGAGTGCCACACCACCGCGGGCTGGATCCCGTCGACGATCCAGGTCGCGAGCCACCCCCAGGCGTTCCCGCTGCGCGACGCGCACGCCCGGGTCGCGTGCGCTCGCTGCCACGCCGCCGGCAGGTTCGTCGGCACCGGCCACGACTGCGCCGGCTGCCACCCCGACGTCCGCCACCACGGGCGGTTCGGCGCCGACTGCGCGACCTGTCACGACGAGGTCGCCTGGTCGCGCACCCCGAAGTTCGACCACGGCCGCACCGGGTTCCCGCTCGACCACGCCCACGCCGCCGCCGAATGCAAGGCCTGCCACGGCGCCGACGGCCTCAGGCTCGCGCGCGTCGCGCAGCCGACGGCGTGCCAGACCTGCCACGCGCCGATCCACGGCAAGCAGTTTGGCGCGCGCTGCACCGAGTGCCACAACACGCGCCGGTTCGACGAGACCCCGCCGTTCGATCACGCCGCGCGGACCGACTTCCCGCTCGAGCTGCGCCACGCGACCCTGCGCTGCCTGCAGTGCCACGACGCGCGGCAGCGGCCGACCGTCAACCGCGCGTGCCGGACCTGCCACGGCGACCCGCACCGCGGCGGCAACGCATTCGACTGCCTCGACTGCCACCGCGCCGATCGCTGGCGCATCATCCGCTTCGACCACGACCTGACCAGCTACCCGCTGGTCGGCCGCCACCGCACCGCCGGCTGCGGCGGCTGCCATACCAATCCCAACTGGACCGGCGTCCGCACCGACTGCATCGCGTGCCACGCGCTCGACCGGCCGCGCACGCAGGACCACCTCACCAAGTTGATCTGCGATGATTGCCACTCTCCGACCAGCTGGCGCACTGTTCATCGCTAGCGCCGTCGCGGCCTGCGCCGCGCCGAGCACCGCCGATGATCCGGCGCGGGTCCCGCCCGTGCTCGGCCAGGACGCGATCGAGGCGTGGTTCGCGGCCGGGTACTACCTGCGCTGGACCTGCGAGGACCCGCGCGCCACGGCGGCGCCGTCGCCGCACGGCGCGATCCGGCGGTGCACCAACCCGATCGCGGCCGCGGCCGGCGTCGACGCGGTCGACGCGGCGCTGGTCGTCGAGCTACAGGACGGCGGCGGCGCGATCACCGGCCGCGCTGCCCAGCGCCACACCCGGCCCGAGCTGGCCGGCGAGGCCTGGTACTGGTACCTGCGCGACGCGACCGGCCTGGTCGCCGATGGCTGGGGCTTCGAGGGCCCGCCGCAGACCGACTGCGCGGCGTGCCACCAGCGCGCCGGTCAGGATCTGCCCGGGCAGGATTATGTCTTCGACGATCACTGAGTGACTACCGTCGGGGATGCAGCCGGGGGCTGCAGTCGCCACACGTGCCTACCCCGTGATCGATCTTCCAGATGGTTAGGGTGGGCGCGGGCGTTGCAGACAAAAGTCCCCAGCACTCGATGGGCAAGCGCAGCCACCCCACGACCGACAAGGTCGCCCGCCCGCTCGAGTGGCGCATGGAAGAGGTGGTCGACGCGCCGACCGTGCCGCGGCCCGCCGCCCCGCGCGTGCCGCTGCGGATCCCGGGCGCGGCGGTGCCGCCGCGGATCGCCGGCACGCCGTCGCCGGCCGCGCGCGGATCCTCGCCGCTGATCACGAGCCCGTTCGGCCAGCCGGTGTTCGCCCCGCCGATGCCGCCGCCGATGCCGCCGCCGATGCCGCTCCCGCACATGCCGCCGATGCCGGCGCCGGCGTCCATGTCGCTCGCCGACGCGCCCGCGCGGACCCGCGACGCGCGCGTCCGGGTCGGCTATTTCCTCGCCGGCGTCGGCGTCGCGGTCGGCCTGGTGCGGTACGGCGAGGAGGCCTGGAAGCTGTGCGGCGGCACGCCCGGCGCCCCGGCGATCCCCGCCGTCGTGGCGGCGGTCCCGGCCGCACCCGCCGCGCCCGCCGCGCCCGCCGCGATCATCCCGCTGGCCAGCGGCCGGCTCGAGCTGTCGGCCGATCACCGCGCGATCGTCCGGTTCACCGGCGACGCCACCACGTGGACCGCCGCGCAGCTGACCCCGCTCGCCTCGCTCGAGGTCACCGGTCCGATCGCGCTCGGCCACACCGACTTCACCGCGGCGGCCGACCAGACCCTCGTCGCGATCGACCTCGCCACCGGCGTCACCCGGTTCAGCTGGACCCCGCCCGCCGACGAGCGCTGGGCGACCCAGCCGGCGATCGCGCTCGGCCGCTGCCTGCTCGCGACCACCGCGCGCGCCCATCGCTTCCAGCTGCGCTGCCTCGACCTCGACACCGGCGAGCTGCGCTGGACCGCGCCCCTGGCCGCGAGCTGCAGCCAGCCGCCGACGGCGGTGCCCGGCTCGTTCGTCGTGCCATGCAGCGGCGCGACCGCGATCATCGACGAGCAGACCGGCAAATTGCGCACGAACCGCTTGCATCCCAGCCGCGGAATGAATATTCATTCCGTAGCGAGATGACGCCGGCCGCGCTCAAGAAACCCGCCACCGACAAGCGCGAGGCGATCATGACCGCCGCCCTCGAGCTGTTCGTCGAGCGCGGGTTCTTCGGCACCGCGGTCCCCGAGATCGCGGACAAGGCGGGGGTCGGCGCCGGCACGATCTATCGCTACTTCGAGTCGAAGGAGGCGCTGGTCAACGTGATCTACCGCCAGCACAAGCTCGCGTTCGGCCAGCTCGCGCTCGACAACTTCCCGGCGACCGCGCCGTTCCGCGAGCAGTTCCGCCTGCTGTGGCACCGGATGGTGAAGTTCTCGGTCGAGCAGCCGCACGCGTTCGTCTTCCTCGAGCTGCACCACCACGCGCGCTACCTCGACGACGAGAGCCGCGCGATCGAGCAGCGGATGACGCTGCTGTTCACCCAGATCATCGTCGCCGCGCAGGCGCGCGGCGAGCTCAAGGCCGGCGATCCCGGCCTGCTGATGAGCATGGTCATGGGCGCGTTCGTCGGCGTGATCTGCAACTGCTTCGAGGCCCAGCGCACGGCGACCGCCGCCGACTGGAAGCTCGCCGAGCAGTGCATGTGGGAAGCCGTCCGCGCCTAGCCATCCCGCTTCCACCCTACCCACGAGGCTCCGGCCTCGTTTTTTACGCCTCACGACGGAATGAACATTCATTCCCCTCCCCTCACGACCCCACGGAGAACCTCATGTCGAGCTCGAAGATCATCCTCATCACCGGCGCCACCGCGGGTATCGGCCGCACCACCGCGCTCCACCTCGCCCAGCTGGGCCACCACGTGATCGCCAGCGGCCGCAAGCCCGCCGAGCTCGCCGCGCTCAAGACCGAGGCCGGGAGCCTCATGCTCGACACCGTCGCGCTCGACGTGACCTCGGCCGAGTCGATCGCCGCCGCGGTCGACGCCGTCGCCGCGCTGACCGGCGACCGCGGTCCCGACGTGCTGGTCAACAACGCCGGCTACGGCATCCTCGGCCCGACCTCGGAGATCTCCGACGCCGAGATGCGCCGGCAGTACGACACCAACGTGTTCGGCCTGATGAACGTGACCCGCGCGTTCCTGCCGCGGATGCGCGCCCGGCGCAGCGGCCGGATCATCAACGTGTCGAGCGTCGGTGGCCGGCTGACCCTGCCGTACTTCGGCGTCTACAACTCGACCAAGTACGCGATCGAGTCGCTGTCGGACGCGCTGCGCTACGAGCTGCAGCCGTTCGGCATCGACGTCGCGCTGATCGAGCCCGGCGTGATCCGCACCAACTTCGAGTCGACCGCGGTCGGCGACCTCGAGCGGTTCAAGGCCACGGCGTGGGGCGGCGCGATGGCGAAGTACGACGAGATGTCGAAGACCGCGGACAGGTTCGCGTCCGATCCGATCGTCATCGCCCGCGCGATCACCAAGGCCGCCGTCGCCCGCCGGCCCCGCGCGCGCTACGTCGCGCCCGGCAGCACGCACGTGTTCCTGTTGCTGTCGCGCTTCCTGCCCAAGCGGCTGTGGGACTGGGCGATGCGCCGCGCCGGCTACCTGACCCCCGCGCATCTCGACATGCGAGAGCCGCTGGCGGCGACGGCCAAGGCCGCGTAGAGTGCGCGGCCCATGGCCGATCAAGACGACGATTTTGCCGCGATGTTCGCCGCGAGCGAGCGCGACGCCCCCAAGGCCAAGAAGCGGCCCAAGGTCGGCGATCAGGTCACCGGCAAGGTGATCTCGATCAGCAAGGACACCGTGTTCGTCGACGTCGGTGGCAAGGCGGAAGGCTCGCTCGAGCGCGCGCAGGTCAGCGACAGCGACGACAAGCTGCTGGTCAAGGTCGGCGACACGGTCGAGGCCCGCGTGGTCGGCGACGCCGGCGGCGCGCTCACCCTGCGGATCAAGCTCGGCCGCGGCCCCGAGACCCGCGCCGAGCTGGCCCAGGCCCAGGAGCTGGGCATCCCGGTCGAGGGCGTGGTCACCGAGGTGATCAAGGGCGGCGTCTCGGTCGACGTCGCCGGCGTCCGCGGGTTCTGCCCGGCGTCGCAGATCGACGTCCGGTTCGTCGATGACCTGACGACGTTCGTCGGCCAGAAGCTGACCTTCCGGATCACGCGCTACGAGCCGCGCAACCTGGTGCTGTCGCGCCGCGCGCTGCTCGAGGAAGAGAACGCCAAGAAGGCGGCCGAGACCCGCAAGCGGCTCGAGCCCGGCGCGGTGCTGCGCGGCAAGGTCGTCGGCTTCAAGCCGTTCGGCGCGTTCGTCGACATCGGCGGCATCGAGGGCATGCTGCACGTCTCGGAGCTGGGCTACTCCCGCGTCGAGAAGCCCGAGGACATGCTCAGCCTCGGCCAGGAGGTCGACGTCGCCGTGCTCAAGATCGAGCCCGGCGAGAAGGGCGAGCGGATCAGCCTGTCGCTCAAGGCGCTGGCCAACGACCCGTGGCGCGAGACCGCGGCGACCCTCGTCGAGGGCATGCGGGTCAAGGGCAAGATCACCCGGCTGTCGCAGTTCGGCGCGTTCGTCGAGCTCGCGCCCGGCATCGAGGGCCTGGTCCACATCAGCGAGCTCGGCGCCGGCCGCCGGATCAACCACCCCAAGGAGGTCGTGGCCGAAGGCCAGGAGGTCGAGGCCACGATCCTGTCGATCGACAGCGAGCGCCGCCGGGTCGGCCTGTCGCTGGCTGCCTCCGACGGCGGCACCGCCGAGGACGTCGCCGCGATCCAGCGCTCGACCGCCGCGGCACCCGCCGGCCGGCTCGGCACGTTCGCCGACCTGCTCAAGAAGCGCTGAGCCTCGCGCCCGCGCCGCCGGCTGCTAGGATGCGCCGGATGACGCGAATTGCTTCTGCCCTTGGCCTGGCGCTCCTGATGTCCGTGTCCGGCTGCGCGACCAAGAAGGCCGCCCCGGCGCAGCCGGTCAACCCGGCCCCGCCGGCCCCGCCGCCGCCGCCGCCGGCCCCGTCGCCCGACGCCCAGCCCGGCAGCGAGCGGATGGTCCCGCCGCCGAGCCGCGGCGCGGCGCCCGGCGCTCGCAAGCCGTCCGATCCGTGCAGCGGCGGCGAGCTGCGCTAGCGTCGTCCGCGGCGCTACGGCTT